>JBIITO010000175.1:0-3095 GCA_044340465.1 Crocinitomicaceae bacterium
ATGTACAATCGTTTCAGGCCGAAGGTTGATTCTTCTAGAATAATGATCGAAGTGTTAAAGGATGCTTTTCCGGGAATACAACTAGAAGAAATGAAAGACAGCATTTCTGATGGCATTAGGTTCTTCACGGGTGTAGTCTCGGATGACTATGGATTGTCTTCATTGAACTTTGTATACACGGTAATATCTGAAAATGGATCAAAGCGTACGAACCGTATTTCTGTGCGCAAGGTATCAGGTTTGGAAATGCCGTTTGACTTTGCTGTTGATTTCAGAAGGGAAAATGTGCAACTAAACGATCGTATTGAATACTATTTCGTAGTGAGCGATAATGACGGAGTCAATGGTGCTAAATCAACAAAAAGCCTGGTTTATACCTACAAATTACCAGGATTAGAAGAGCTCAACAATAAACGACAGGAAGATCAGGAAAAGACGAAAGAAAACCTGTCAGACTTGTTGAAGCGAACGCAACAGTTCCAGAAGAATGTTGAAAAGCTCAAGAAAGAAGTGCTTGGCTCCAAGAATAACGACTGGAACAAATTAAACAAAGTCGAACAGCTTAAGGAAGAACAAAAAAGTATTCTGGAGTCTCTGCAACAGATGCAACAACAAATGGATAAAAGTTTGGAGGAAAAGAACCAGTTATCTGAAATGAACAAAGAACTTTTGGAGAAGCAGGAGATGATTGACAAGCTTCTCGAGGAGTTAATGGACGATGAATTAAAGAAACTGTTGGAGGATCTCGACAAGTTGATGCAACAGAATGATAAAGAGAAATTAAAGGAAAAATTGGATGACCTGGAGCAAAATTCTGAGGACATGAAGAAGCAGCTGGATCGTAGTCTCGAAATGCTTAAAAGACTACAGGTGAACGAAAAGATTGATGACATAGAAAAGGAGCTAAAGCAACTGGCAGAAGAGCAGAATAAATTGAAGAATGAATTAAATAGAGAAGAGTTAACCGAGCAAAAAGCCAAAGTAAAGCAAGATGAACTCAACGAACAATTTAAGGAATTGCAAGAAGACTTAAAAGAATTGAAGGAGTTAAACAAGTCTCTCGAAGATCCAATGGAATTGGGTGATACAGAGCCGAAAGAACAAGAAATCTCCGATGAAATGAAACAGGCTTCGGACAAGTTAGGTTCAAATAAAAGTAAGAAAGCCTTTGAAAATCAGCAAAGCGCATTTAAGAAGTTGAAAGAAATGGCGGAAGAGTTGGATATGATGCAGCAAATGGCAAATCAGCAGCAGCAGGAAGAGGACATAAATTCATTACGTAACATTTTGGAAAGTTTGATGACCTTAAGTTTCGATCAAGAAACGGTTATGCAGCGTTTTTCAAAAGTGAGCGATTCAGACCCAGCGTATAGACGATACGGGCGGAAGCAGCGCACGATAATGGATGAAACTGTTCCTATTAAGGATAGTTTGATGGCCCTTGCAAAAAGACAGCCAAAGATTGCGTCGTTCGTTGATAAGGAATTGAACACGATTAAAGAAAACCAGGAATTAGCTTTGGAAGATATTGATGAACACAGGAAAAGGGATCTATATATTCGTCAACAATCGGTGATGACGGCATATAATAATCTCGCCTTGTTGTTAAACGAGAGTTTACAAAGTATGCAGCAACAGATGCAGCAAAGCATGATGCAAGGCCAGGGGAGTTGCAGTAAACCTGGAGGGAAAGGGAAACCTAAATCAGGTAGTTCTATGTCAACCGGTGATATGAAGCAGATGCTGAAAAAGCAATTGGAACAAATGCAAAAAGGCTCCAATCCCAATAAACCTGGTGACAATCCTGGACAGAAACAAGCTGAAGGAGGTGTGTGGATGCCTGGATTGGGGAACAAGGAAATAGCTAAAATGGCGGCTGAGCAAACAGCCATACGCCAAAGATTGGAACAACTGCGTAATGAATTAAATAAGGAGGGTTCTGGTAAAGGGAATCAATTAAATCCTTTGATCAAAGAATTGGAGCAGCAAGAGAAGGATTTGGTTAACAAAATGTTTACAAATGAAACATTAAAAAGACAGAAGGACATTCTTACCCGCTTGCTAGAATCAGAGAAGGCCTTAATGGAAAGAGGCTTTGAAGAAAAAAGGGAGTCGCAGAGTGGAAAAAACGAAAATTATGGTAACCAAATTCGGTTTGACGAGTATAACAGACAAAAGCTTCGGCAGATTGAATTATTACAGTCCGTTGATCCGGTCTTTAGAAAGTATTATAAAGACAAGGCGAATGAATATTTCAATCAGCAGTAGTGTTGATATTAGATATTATTCGTTATGAAAGAAGGATTTACTGTTATTGACAAATTAGCCATACCGTCAGAATTTGAAGCCGTGGGTCAGGTGGAAATCTTGGTGGATCGTGTTTGTAACCAGTTAGGAGTTAATGAGGATTTTTATGGTAATGTGCTCATTGCTGTTACGGAAGCAGTAAATAACGCAATAGAGCATGGCAATAAGTTTAGTACAGCGGCTGAAGTAAAAGTTGCTGTGGGGGATAAATCGAGCGAGTTTTGTTTTAACATAAAGGATCAGGGTCAAGGTTTTGATTTTATGAATCTCCCAGATCCCACAGCACCTGAAAATCTCATGAAAGAAAACGGAAGAGGCATTTTTTTAATGAAAAACCTTGCCGATGAGGTGGAATTTGAGGACGCTGGCAGCAGCGTAAACATCTATTTTAATAAATGATTTCAATAAATCATATCGACATTCAAGAAGTTCCGGGCCTTAATCCGGAACTTCTTGTTTTATGGCTGGAATATGTGGTGAGTGCTGAAGGTTTGGTTTGTGGAGATGTGAATCTTGTTTTCTGTACGGATGAACATTTGTTGGGTGTAAACCAAACCTATTTGAATCATGATTATTACACGGATATAGTGACGTTTGATTACTGTGAAGATGGGGTGGTAATGGGTGATCTGTTTATATCTGTAGACAGAGTGTCTGACAATGCAAAGTTGTATAAAGCGTCTTTTTTGAATGAGTTGCGCCGTGTTTGCGTGCATGGTTTGTTGCATTTGTGTGGCTATGGTGATAAGACAGAGTCTGAGATTGAACAAATGCGGTCAAAAGAGGAC
>JBIITO010000176.1:0-3087 GCA_044340465.1 Crocinitomicaceae bacterium
ACAAACAACTGATTCAATGAAACTATTGGCAACCACTTTCTCCCTGATAATTACTTTAGCAGTTTTTAGTCAAAAGGATTACGGATTTTATGGCCAGAAAGCAATGGTTCAGCTAGAAGGTTTGGCCAACTATCCTTTCTTCTCTAATCTCATTACTAATGCTATTTCAGGTGAACCAACCTATAGGGTGAGTGGTGGGAAGTTGGTCGAATCAAAAGATCGTTTCAACTATGGTTTCCGTGTTACGCTTGGCTATGCCATTAAAAGAAACATCGCTTTACTTTTTGAAGTTGGTCAGGATTATTCTAATGCAGGCCCTGAGAGCAATTCTGTTACAGAAATCTCAGGTTTATCACAAGTGATCAGCAAACATGAAATTCTGAACGTCGTAACAACGAGTTTCATTCCTAAAATAGAATTTGCCACCTCCAAATCGTTATTACCTATGGGAATCGGACATCAAATTGGTTTTGGGATTGCGAATTCAAAGGTCATTGAAAAAAATTATTCATATGAAATTCAAACAGATGATTCAAACACCGGAAACAACATATACGCAACAGTTAAATACGGCGACAATCCAACTGACGTGGATCCAATCAATCTTGGAGAACTTACCGCTATCAAAAAGTATGTTCTTATCTACGCATTAAGCGTCCGAACACCTCTTTCTAAGAATCTCTTGTTGAACTATGGGGTTCGCTACACACTCCATTTAGGAAAGAATACAGTGAGTAAAACTTATTCAGGAAACAATGATTATACAAGTGCTACTCTACAAACGGTTTCACGTCACCGCCTTGGCTCCATTATCAATGCAAACATAGGTGTCTGCTACACCTTTTAGATCTTTAGTGCTCTGGAGCCAATCGGAGAACAATCCCATCAATGTCGTCAGATAAATGGATCTGACAGCCTAACCTACTGTTTGGCTTTACAAAAAATGCTTGGTCTAACATGTCTAACTCGGCGTCACTTTGCTCAGGAAGATCTGTATCTGATTCCAGGTAGCACTGACAAGTTGCACACATAGCCATTCCACCGCATTCTCCCAGTACAGGTAATTCGTATGCTTTACATAATTCCATGATATTCATGTTCATGTCTGTAGGTCCTGCCAAATCATGTGATACCCCTTCTCTATCAATAATTGTTACTTTAATTTCACTCATAACTCAACTAATTATATATTCTTAAAAGATTAGATCCACCATAAGCTGTTTGGTATTGCCTTAAACCGAAATCTGATCCACTAATCGGGCTACCATCATATAAAGAAAATTTAGCCCCTGAGCAGCTGTCATTCAATTGGAGAAAATTGGAAGTATTCGGTGTAAGCGGTGTCTCACAGGTGCCTTTGGGATCTGCGGGAGAGTGCCGGTCAAAAGCGATGAATTCATCTATCGAACGCCTGTAAACAAGAATTCCTCTTGATCCCCCATTTACATATGCCCAACCTCCAACACCGCTTAAAGTATTGTAGCTAGGTAAATTAATATCGATCGTAATATCAAACGGAACACTGGGCACAGGGTTATTCGAATTCTTTTTACAACCGAGTAGCGTAAAAAGTAGTAACACTATGTAAATAAACTGTAATTTCATAAAGCTTGACAAAGGTATGAAGAGTTCAACGAAAATAATGCTTGTTTTAGTGTGTCTTTTACCGATCATTCATTCGTGTAAGTCGACCAAAGCTGCGAACGATAACCCAGCAACGGTAGAAGAAGCAACAAAACTCCTCAACAGGCAAAATAAAAAGAAGGCAAAAAAAGCCAGAAAAACTCAAAAACAGGCGTATAAAGAATTCTGGGCTCGACAAACAAAGGAAGCCAGAAGGTCAATTAAAAAGAACAAGCGCATACAAAAACGAATCGAAAAAGCGCGCAGAAAATCAGAATACTAATTCAATTCGTCGAGTTCAAGACTATGGTTTTCCCACTCTTCCATCAGTTTATCCAAGGCTGCTTTTGTGATCTCATAGGCATTGAGAAGTTCCTTACTTCGAGCTGAGGAGAAGTCGAAATCCGTTAATTCATTCTGAATCTTATCAAGTTCCATCTCACTTTCACCAATCTTCTTTTCCAAGTCACGCACCTTATTCTGAAGACAATTTCGTTTCCTTTTTAATTCTTTGCTTTCTGTATTAGATGACGTTACTTGCGGATCATTCTTAAAATCAGCAGTTTTTACTTTTACCAGTTGTTCGGTATCCATGTTTCCCATTTTGCGAGCCATAAATTCATGAACTCCAAAATGATGAATTTTCAGGTTATGATCTTCGATGTCCCAGATGCGGTTGGTTAATCCTTCCAGGAATTCCCTGTCATGCGAAACAACTACAAACGTACCCTCATACTTCAGAAGTGCCTGTTTTAAAACCTCTTTACTTTGGATATCAAGGTGATTCGTGGGCTCATCGAGGATTATCAGATTTGAAGGGCTGAATAACAGCTGACATAAAGCAAGTCGAGTTCTTTCACCACCGGAAAGGACTCCAACCTTCTTATCTACATCCTCACCAGAAAATAAAAATGCACCAAGAATTGTGCGAATATCCCTTCTAATCTCACCCACAGCCACTTCATCAACCGTTTCATAAATCGTTTTTGTTACATCCAGATTCTCGGCCTGATTTTGGGCAAAATAAGTCACTTCCACATTGTGTCCTAGCAACACCTTTCCTTCTCCTTCAATTTGACCAAGCATATGTTTGATCAATGTAGATTTTCCTACACCATTAGCGCCAAGAAGAGCGATCTTCTCACCCCGGCCCAATGTGATATTCACCCCCTTATACAAACGTTTTTCACCATAGGCTTTACCGAGATCCTCAAACTGCATTACCCATTTTCCCGGCTGTTGACTTAAAGGAAAACGAATACGCATTTTGGCAACCGTATCATTTTCAACTTCGATACGCTCAGTACGATCCAGCTTCTTTATCAAGGATTGGGCAAATGCTGCTTTATTCTTTTTCGCGCGAAACTTATTGATCAATTCTTCCGTGTGTTTAATATCTTTTTCCTGTTGCTTCTTGGCTGACTCCAGACGTTCTTTTTCTTCCTCTCTAACTAACTTATACTT
>JBIITO010000091.1:0-9992 GCA_044340465.1 Crocinitomicaceae bacterium
ATTCATCGGTTGTTTCCGTTTATGAAATTGAAAATACTTTTTATGTAAAACTGTAAGAAAGTATTACTTTCGTGCATTAGAAATTTAAACGGTTGCCTATAAAACATTTATACGCTTAAAAATCAAGGAATAAAACTAAATTAAGAAGCCATGATAATGAAGTGTTTAGATGACCGTGAGCTTGTGTTCCTCTATATTAACGGTGAAGAAAAGGCCTTTGAGCATCTATTGATGCGTCATAAAGAGAAAATCTATCGTTTAATTTACCTGAAGGTAAAAGACAAAGCTCTAGCTGATGATCTGTTTCAGGAAACGTTTGTTAAGATCATTAATACCCTAAAGCTAGGTTCCTACAACGAAGAAGGTAAATTTCTTCCATGGGCGATGCGCATTGCGCACAACCTGGTGATTGATCATTTCAGAAGAAGCAATAAAGTACGTATGATCTCAGAATCCTCTTCGCAGCGGGATGATTTTAATATTTTCAGCGTGTTGTCATGCGAAACAAAAAACGTGCAGGAGCAGATTACCTATGATGAATTGGAAAATCAGATGGTGGATCTGATTGAGTATCTGCCGAAAAGTCAAAAGGATATTTTGAAGATGCGCATCTTTCAGGATCTATCTTTTAAAGACATCGCAGAAATGGAGGACATCAGCATCAACACCGCACTCGGGAGAATGCGCTACGCGCTTATCAATATGCGAAAACTAATTGAAAAATATCAGTTGGTGACGGAGATTTGATTTGTTGTTAAAACTCCATATGCCGTTCCTTCTTATCCGGATAAATATCGGCAATGGTCACGAGAATAGCCGTTTCCTCGACATTTCCGAATTCCGGATTGACAGCTGTTCCGAATGTTTTCATCGTGGGTGATAGATTCATGTATATATTAACCAACGGGGGAATAAATTCACCGTGTTCTTTTACGGCACTGTTCAATACCTTGAAGCCATCTTTGAAATCCAGTCCTTTCAACTGTTCGTCCACATAATTCTTGTCGTAGTTTTGAATAAGTGGGTGGTAAGGCGTCATCAATTTTTCTTTGTCGGGGAAGTAATGATGCATAAAATGAAGTAGGAAATCTCTGCTGGCGCTGTTATAGGTTGGGTACATAGTTACTTTCCCGAAGAAATAGCGGATCTCCGGATTGTAAACGACCAATGCGCCTAGTCCATCCCAGATATTATCCAGTGCAAAAAGTCCTTTTCGTGGATTTACGGAAGGCTGAAAATTCGGCTGCACCCAGGATCTTCCGAGCTCAATGGTATAAGGCAAATAGTCTTTTACGAATCGCTCTGTAAAATCAAAGTAGTGGGTGGTAGATAGATGAATCTCTCCTGTTTCCTGATCGATCGCATCTGAGCACTTGATAAATCGGTATCCTCCAACGATTTCCTCATCCTCCGGTGACCAAACGATCAATTGTTGATAGCAATGCTCATTTGTATCGTATTCATCTAGATCCACAGTTAAACCCGTGCCACCTCCGGATGCTCTGAAAGTGACCTCTCTGAGTCTACCGATCTCCTGCAAGACATTTGGTGCATTGTGTTGGTTTACAATGTAGATTTCATTTTCACCTTTCCGTGTAAGTCTGACAAAACGCTCTTTGTTGAGTTCTACTTTTATTAAAGCCTTATCAACGGGTGCAATAATATCTTTCATAACTATTTTTTTTCGCTCAGATCGTATACTTTTTGACGTACGAATTGAGCAAGTTCTCGTTCAGATTTGCTCAGATCAAGATCGGCGGGCCAGATGGGTTTACCAATAGTGAAACGAATGGTTTTATTTCGTTGCTTGAACAGTTCATCAGCAAGATACAACATTTCAAGATTTGCCTTTATTCCCAGTGCTTTTCTGAAATTCGACAAACGATAGAAAAAATTGGAGAGCTCTCCTTCAATAAATACCGGAATGATAGGTTGATTGAATTTCACGGAGTACGTTAAAAAGGTCTTTTTCCAGTCCAGGTCTCGAATCTTTCCATCTATTTTACGGCTTACCAATCCCGCAGGGAAAATGCAGACGGCCTCATTTGATTCAAATAATTCAGATATCTGCTGTCTCGTTGAAACCTCATTTTTCCCATGTTTGTTTACACCAAGAAACAAATTTTTAAGATTATGCAGGTTCATGAGTAGATCATTCACTATAAATTTAATATCCTGACGATGTGATTTTACAGCTGTTACAAAAGCTAAGGCATCCATACCTCCTAAGGGATGATTCATGGAAATGATAATGGGTCCGGTTTTCGGAACGTTTTCGATGCCATGTACGTCGATGGTGATATTAAAGTAATCAATCACCGCTTTACAAAAATCTGCATCGTACATGTGACGGTTTTTAGCAAGGAAATGGTTGATCTCGTCTTGATGGAGAATACGTTTGAGGTAATTGATGACAAAACTCGGAAGCCATTTAGCAAGAGTTGGATTTTTGCTTTGTATGAGCTTTCGAATATCTATGAACTTATTATTCTCCACAATTCACAAAAATAACATGTTGACATTATCGTATTTATTTTAAAGAGCCTATTTATTCACATTCTAATCTCAATACAGGATATAAAAAAGCATTTCCTGGAATAAATGATCACGGTTAATTATGTAGTTTTGCAGTAGTTGTAACAACCCTATTAAAAATGATCCAGTTATCTGAACGATTAATAGCAATGGAGGAATCTGCGACCATTGCAATGTCTCGAAAAAGCCGTGAGTTAAAAGCAGAGGGAAAAGATGTGATTTCACTAAGTTTGGGTGAACCGGATTTCTTTACTCCCGAATTCATCAAGGATGCTGCCAAAAAGGCGATGGATGATAATTTCACGATGTATACCCCTGTGCCAGGTTATGATGATCTTCGTGAAAGCATTTCTCACAAATTTAAACGCGATAACGGATTATCATATTCCAAGGATCAAATCGTTGTCTCTACCGGCGCTAAACAATCTATTGCTAATGTGGTGTTAAGCATAGTAGGTCCGGGCGATGAGGTGATCATTCCAGCTCCTTATTGGGTTTCTTATGTGGAGATCGTTAAAGTTGCAGAAGGAGTTCCTGTTGTAATTAATGCAGGTATTGAGTCTGATTTTAAGATATCAGGAAAGCAACTTGAGGCTGCCATCACACCGAAAACAAAAATGTTGGTATTCTCCACGCCTTGTAATCCAACGGGGTCCGTATACACCAAAGAAGAATTGAAAGACTTGGCAGATGTACTTGTTAAGTACCCTCACATAGTAGTGATATCTGATGAGATTTATGAGCATATTAATTTTATCGGCAAACATGAGAGTTTGGCTAAATTTCCTGAGATCTACGATCAGGTAGTTACTGTTAACGGTGTATCAAAAGCTTGGGCCATGACTGGCTGGCGTTTGGGATATATTGGTGCTCCGAAAATTATCGCAGATGCTTGCAATAAAGTACAAGGGCAATTCACGTCGGGAACATGTTCGATTACTCAAAAGGCATCAATTGCTGCCATGGATGCTGACCCTGCAGTATTGAAAGATATGATTGCTGCTTTTGACAGAAGACGTAAGTTGGTTTTAGACGCTCTAAATGCGATTCCGGGTGTACGTGCAAATGTGCCTGTTGGAGCTTTTTATGTTTTCCCTGATATTTCAAGTTTTTTCGGAAAATCCTACAACGGAACAACTGTGAAAGATGCGAACGACCTTTGTCTTTATCTACTTTCGGAAGGACTTGTTGCGCTTGTAGCTGGTGATGCATTTGGTGATTCCAATTGTTTAAGGATATCGTACGCTGCGTCGGAAGAAATACTTACAGAGGCGATGAAACGAATTTCAGCTGCACTTGCAAAATTGAATTAATGAGCGACTTCGATCTGCTTTTTACTGAGTTTTCCAAAAAGCGTATTTTGGTGGTCGGAGATGTGATGATCGATGCTTATTTACGTGGCAAGGTGAATAGAGTGAGTCCGGAAGCACCCGTACCGATCGTAAGTCTTGAAAAAGAAGAAGACAGACTCGGAGGTGCTGCAAACGTAGCCTTGAATTTGGTCGCACTTGGAGCAAATCCTGTTATTTGTTCGGTGGTTGGTAATGATTCTCATTCGAAAGATTTGCAAATGCTGTTGAAGGAGTCGGCTATTTCTAGCGAAGGAATCGTGTTTAGTCCAGATCGTCAAACGACAGTTAAAACGCGCGTGATAGGAAATAATCAGCAGCTGTTGCGAATCGATTCTGAACAGATTGACCCTATTACAGTGGAAGAGGAGAGCGAACTGATAACCAAAGTTGAGCAATTGATGGATCATGGTGCTGATGCGTTGATCTTCGAAGATTACAATAAGGGCGTGCTCACACCAAAAGTCATAGAACAGCTTATAAAACTTGCTCGCAAACGAGCTATTCCCACCGCTGTTGATCCGAAGAAGGAAAATTTCCTTGCGTATAGAAATGTGACTTTATTCAAACCAAACCTTAAAGAATTGAGAGATGGATTAAACAGATCCTTCCAATTTTGTCCAAGTGATAGAAATGCTTTTGAAGAGGCCGTTAGGGAGCTAGAGACTCAACTTAATAACAAGATTTCTTTTGTAACCCTTTCAGAGAACGGTGTTTATATACGAGAGGGTGAAAATAGCCATTATGCAGAGGCGCATCCAAGAAACATAGCTGATGTCAGTGGTGCGGGTGATACCGTGATTGCTGTAGCTACTCTTGGTCTTGCTGCGGGAGTTTCCGTTGAACAAATCGCTGAACTTGCGAATATTGCTGGTGGTTTGGTTTGTGAAACTAGTGGCGTGGTGCCTGTAGATAAAGACCAGTTGCTTGCAGAAGTTAAGCGACTTTTAAAATAAGCTTTAGTCAACATGACAGAAGAAAGAGTAGTGGTAAAACCATATGGTAAAGAGGATCGAAGTAAGAAGGAAGAGGTGGCGGAGATGTTTAATAACATTTCCAAACGATATGATTTTCTGAATCATTTTTTGTCATTAGGTATAGATAAGATCTGGAGAAAAAAGGCTGTTCGACTTTTGAAAGATGTGAAACCCAATAGAATTCTTGATCTGGCTACAGGAACAGGTGATTTTGCAATTGCTTCTTTGAAATTAAATCCGAAAGAGATCGTGGGAATGGACATTTCCGATGGGATGCTTGAAGTGGGTAGGGAAAAAATGAAAAAGAACGGATTTGACGGCATCATATCCATGCGAAATGGTGACTCTGAAAATCTTCCCTTTGAAGATGGATACTTTGATGCTTTGACCGTTGGTTTTGGTGTTCGGAATTATGAAAATCTTGAGAAGGGTTTGTCTGAAATGTTGCGTGTGGTTCGTATAGATGGCAAGATCGTGATCCTTGAATTCTCCAAACCAAAACGTTTTGCGGTGAAACAATACTATGCGTTTCATTCAAAATATATTATTCCATTTTTTGGTAAACGCATTTCCAAAGATGAAAAGGCATATGCCTATCTTCCTGAATCTGTTGCGGCATTTCCAGAAGGACGTGATTTTGAAAAGATCCTGGAGCGGTTAGGGTATCGTAATGTTTATTCCAAATTGCTTGCAGGTGGCATTGCTACCATCTATACAGGGATCAAATAATCCATGTATATTGAACAATATATCCGAAGAAGTCGCGTTGCTTTTGCTATGATGAAAGTTGGGAGGGTATGTGTTTTAAGCTGCTTTTTCTCGCTTAGCGTATTCAGTCAGAAAGAAAAACCACAGAATTACCGCCGATTTGATGAACGTCTGATTCATTTCGGTTTCATGCTTGGTTTTAATTCTAGTAATTTTACATTATTACCAAAGTTAAATGCTTATCAACAATATGGATTAAAATCATTGGTTGCCAAAGCTTCTCCAGGCGGACAAGTAGGTATTGTTTCAACCTTGAAACTTGGAACTCCTATGGTGCGTCTACGATTGATTCCAACGCTCTCTTTTCAGGAACGTGTTCTTCAGTATACGTTCGAAAATCCTGATCTCGATAAATCACAGGATATCCTAAACGAGGAACGCATTAATTCGACCAATATTGATCTTCCTTTAATGTTTCAGTTTAGAACCCTGCGATACAATAATTTTGCATCATATCTTTTACTAGGGGGGCAATATACGATAGATCTTCAGTCACAGGAAGATGCATCGCAAGATTTCATTGATCCATTCATTAAGATCAAACGAAATGATTATTTCGGGCAAGTTGGTGGAGGTGTTGAGTTCTTTGCTCCTTATTTTAAGTTTGGTATTGAATTGAAGTATTCCAGAAGTTTTTCCAATTCATTCATTCAGGATTTCACACCTGTTTCGAAGCCAATCGATAAACTCTTCAATAACACCTGGTGGGTTTCATTCATTTTTGAGGGATAATGGCTCAGGTTGTTCAACTCAGACTTTTGCCGGAGCAACTGCATGACGAATCGTTTATCCGGGAAATGCTTCAAAAAGAACTGAAGTTAACGACTTCTGATTTTCGATTCCGATGGAACAAACGTAGTATTGATGCACGCAAACGAACAATCTATTACAATGCCACCTTCGAGGTTTTTGACCAAGGGGAAAAGGTCACAAATTACCCCAAAATTGATTTTAAAAAAGTAGATAGTGACAAACAGGTAGTTATCGTTGGTGCTGGTCCTGCCGGATTATTTGCTGCCCTACGTTGTCTTGAACTTGGAATAAAACCAGTCATTTTTGAAAGAGGTAAAGATGTGCGTTCCCGGCGACGCGATCTTGCTGTTTTGAATAAGGAGGGAATCGTGAATCCGGAGTCAAACTATTGTTTCGGTGAGGGAGGTGCCGGGACTTATTCAGACGGAAAGCTTTATACGCGTTCCAAGAAAAGAGGAGACATCGACCGCGCACTGGCTTTATTCGTTCAGTTTGGAGCAAGCGAAGACATAATTATAGATGCGCATCCACATATAGGCACGAACAAATTACCGCAGATTATCGTCGCTATGCGCGAAAAGATCATTGCATGCGGGGGAGAAGTTCATTTCGAGAGCAAACTGACTGATATTGAAATTGATGAAGGAAAAATTAAGTCAATAAGAATAAACGATAATTGGAAGGTTGTTAAAGAAGTCATACTGGCAACCGGACATTCAGCCCGTGATATTTTTGAATTATTACATCGCAAGGGAATTCGTATTGAAGCCAAGCCATTTGCCTTAGGTGTTCGCATTGAACATACTCAGGATCTCATTGATCATATTCAATATCATGGTCAGGTGAATGATGAATTTCTTCCTCCCGCATCTTATTCTTTGGTAACACAGGTGGATGGGAGGGGTGTTTATTCTTTTTGTATGTGCCCGGGAGGAATTGTCGCACCGTGTGCAACGCAAGAAGGAGAAGTAGTAACGAATGGATGGTCACCTTCCAAACGAAATAATCCCTATTCCAATTCTGGGATCGTTGTAAGTGTTTATCCGGAAGATTTTAGGGGATACGAAACGGATCCATTTGTCTGTCTTCAGTTTCAAAAGGAGGTAGAAAAAGAATGTTGGGAATCAGCGGGTAGAACTCAAAAAATACCGGCGCAACGTATGTTGGATTTCGTTCAGGGTAAGGTTTCTAAGGATTTTCCTCGATCGTCGTTTCAACCTGGTATCGTAAGCGTGGATCTGAATTCGGTATTACCTCCAATGATCGCGGATCGGTTAAAAAAAGCATTTGTCGATTTTGGCAGGAAATTACCTGGCTACCTAACAAATGATGCTGTACTACATGCTCCGGAGTCGCGAACATCTTCGCCTGTGAGCATACCTCGAAATCCAATAACTTGTGAGCATATTGAAATCTCTGGGCTATATCCATGCGGAGAAGGGGCAGGTTACGCCGGTGGTATCATATCAGCTGCGATTGATGGGATGAAATGTGTGGATGCAATCAAGTTAAAGATGGAACGAACTTGATCCGATTAGATTTTTTCATTGTTTCTGTCATGAACGTGAAAATGTTCATTTTCTTCGGAATTCTGAAACAATAATACCTGTCGCCACGGCTACATTCAACGATTCTGAACCTCCAAAGGATGGAATAGTAATCTTGTGGGTAATGGATGTTTGTGCGTTTCTGCTTATCCCATTCCCTTCATTTCCCATTAGGATCAATGCTTCTTTGGGCAGGTTCTCACGATATATGTTCTTTCCGTCTAACATTGCACCATATATGGGAATGGAAACCTGCGGTAACCATTTATCAAGGTCGGTGTACCAAACCTTAACTCTTAAAATAGCTCCCATACTGGCTTGCACCACCTTTGGATTGTAACAGTCTACGGTATCATTGGAGCAAATCACCTGATGAATTCCAAACCAATCTGCAATCCTAAGAATGGTTCCCATATTACCAGGATCTTGAATGCCATCAAGAACAATAGTGAGTTGATTACTAATTTCTCCGAGCTCATTTTTTGGTTTTCTCAAAACAACAAGACATCCTTGTGGGTTCTTAAGGCTTGAAATACGCTTGAATTCACTTTCGGTACAGTTTATCTTTTCTGTGTTGATAACGTTAAGATCAGTAAACCGATCCGTATGCAAAACAAGTTCAATTAGTGATGGATGCAAATGGATAGCCTCCCTAACAGATTTTTCTCCTTCCACAGTGAACATATTTAGTTCATCTCTGATTTTCTTTTGTTGCAGAGACCTGATCCACTTAATTTTATTGGTTGAAAGACCAGTCACTGCCTCCTAAGTGTTATTTTTGTTTCAATATCCATGTTACCGTCTTCCAAACATATATATATTTTTCTGATTTTGGGTCTCGTTCTTGTAGCTTGTCGACAAACGAAAAATGTACCAGCGGGTAAATACCTATTAAAAAAAAATGTGATTTCGATCATTGGTACAGGTTTAAATGAAGATGATATATCTCCCATTTTAAGACAGCAGCCAAACTATAAGTCGTTAGGAATAAGACTTAAACTTATGGCTTTTAATCTGATTGATTCCGCTGCGGTGGCTCAAAAACGGTATAGAGAAAATCAGAAATTGCGTATAAACAATAGAAGGGTGCTCGATAAACAGAACAGAATAAATGAGCGACGAAAAGAAAAAGCAAGAGTAAAAGGAAAACATGTTTATACGGAGAAGATTATTGAGTTAAAAGATATCAATAATCCACAATTATTCTTTCGTGAGTGGTTCAAATACAAGATAGGCGAGAAACCGGTGATTTTCGACAGTCTTTTATTTAACAAATCATTATATCAGCTTGGAGTTTATTTGAAGAATAAGGGGTACTACAAAGGTAAGGTCAGTGGCGAGGTGAACTATCTCAAGCGACGAAAGGTTGCCGTAAATTACAAGGTGAATCTAGGACCTCGTTTCATCATCGATTCAGTTTATGTTGTTGCTTCCAACGACAGAATCAAGTCAGAATATTTAAAGTACGCCAACGGTGTGGAAGACGGTTCGCTATTGGGGCTTCCGTTCGATAAAGATTATCTTAGCGACTATAGAGAAAAGGTAGCGAGGAGTATGCGAGATAGTGCATATTATGGATTTAGTAGTTCGCATATCAGTTATGTCGCGGACACATCCTATGAAACAATGTCAGTTGTTCTTGGAATTGTATTTACCGACAGAATGGTGCGTTCTCAGTCAGTTAGAGATTCAATGGTCAAGGTAAGTCACCGAATTACCTACATAAACAGGGTGTATTTTCATATTGCAGATACGACTTATTACAAAGGGAATTTCAAACGAAAATTACAAGAACTTGGTTTAAACCTTATAGATCAACAATTTTTAACTACGATAGATACTTTTAGGTATGCAAAGCTGAAAAAAAACAAGAAAGATGAACTTGATCCAAAAAGAATGGCAACATTTACATACAATGGTGAACTTCATATTGATCCCGAAATTATTGAGCTACAGAATTATCTTGAAGAGAGCAATTATTACAAGGAGTATTATTTAGAAAGAACATATTCACGATTGGTTCAACTGGGTTTATTTCAGGTTATCAAACCTGTACTTATTGA
>JBIITO010000092.1:0-9888 GCA_044340465.1 Crocinitomicaceae bacterium
TATTGCTAGAATTTGGAGAAGTCAAACATGAAATACTCGAAGAGAGTAAAGAAAACGAATAGGATCCGCTCATGCTTATAGATAGACCACCGCTGTAAATACCAAGACAAGGACTTCCCGATGGCGCTTGCAACCTTATCTGAACCAAATTCATATTTACCGTTCCAGAACCACAATTGCTCAAAACAATTTTTACCGATTTCAGCACCTTGCTAGAATTTAATGTTCCAACACCTGTTACAGGAATTGAAAACACATTAGGTTCAGTTATTCCAGGAGTGCTGCACGATCCAACGGCGCCAGTCAAATCTACTGGTGAAGATGGAGTATAAGTAAATGTCTGACCCGATACTTTGGACACCACTAAAACCAAATAAAACAACGAAACGATAGATTTGTGGATCTTGTGTCGAAAAACTATTTTTTGAAACACCCCAATTGCATTATATAACAAAATTAATGGGAGAGAGAAAACATCAATTTTATATTTATCAGGCGAAACAAGCATATATAAACTAACAACCTACTGAAAAGGATTTTCGATTGCTTCTTTCGGATATATCATCTTCGTTAATATTATCCTTGTTAGTTAGTATTATCTTAACAAAAGGTAAGGCAAGCCATGTTAAACTATGTTTCAAGTAGTTACTCATTATTCAAAGTTCAAATTTAATCTATTTTGCTGTTCTCACACATCTTTCTTTCAGAATGCGCATGTAAGCCTTGAATTGAAAGATTCATTTTTCTATTCTATTTCCTATTCACGCATATCAGCTATGTTCATTCACTTTATACTAATTGTTTCTTGCAGACGAATTAAGAATGAAAAAGTTGCCTTCCATAACAACAAAAAACGGCGCCCATTTCTGAACGCCGTTCCTGTTACGATATGCAGTTAGTCTTGCAGCATAGGCACTTCTTTACCTTCTGCTCCAAGAGCCTCTTTGATCTTCGTTTCGAGTTCTTCCATGAGTTCAGGATTATCCTGAAGTAAGGATTTCACCGCATCCCTTCCCTGACCAAGGCGCGTTTCACCGTAAGAGAACCAGGATCCGCTCTTTTTAAGAACATTCAATTCCACTCCAAGATCGATTACTTCGCCTACTTTAGAGATCCCTTCTCCATACATAACGTCAAATTCTGCTTTTCTGAACGGAGGAGCAACTTTATTCTTCACGATCTTTACTTTCACACGATTACCCATTACTTCTTCGCCCTCTTTGATCTGAGCTGCCTTGCGGATATCTATACGAATAGAAGAATAAAATTTCAGTGCATTTCCACCGGTGGTTGTTTCGGGATTACCGAACATCACTCCGATCTTATCGCGCAACTGATTGATAAAGATGCAACAGCATCCCGCCTTGTTAATAGAAGCTGTTAATTTACGGAGTGCTTTCGACATTAACCTCGCCTGTAACCCCATTTGCGAATCACCCATTTCTCCTTCAATCTCTGCCTTTGGTGTAAGCGCCGCTACAGAGTCGACAATAATTAGATCGATTGCCCCAGAACGAATCAGATTATCTGCAATCTCCAATGCTTGCTCACCATTATCTGGTTGTGAGATCAATAAATTATCAATATCTACACCCAACTTTTTCGCATAAAACTGATCAAAAGCGTGCTCTGCATCAATAAATGCAGCAATGCCTCCTTGTTTTTGAACTTCTGCAATCGCATGAATTGCCAAGGTCGTTTTACCTGAAGATTCCGGACCATAGATCTCGATCACCCTCCCTTTGGGATAACCATTCACCCCGAGAGCAATGTCGAGGGTGATAGATCCGGTAGGAATCACTTCCACTTTCTCCACGGGTGAATCCCCCAATTTCATCACGGCGCCTTTCCCATAGGTCTTATCAAGTTTCTCCATGGTCAATTGAAGCGCCTTCAATTTTTCTGCATTTACTTCCTTATTTGCTGACATACCGTTTGTTATTGTGTTCCTTAACTGCTTCGGAACGGTTTCTACTTGATTAACTTGTGCAAAGTTAGACGCTATAGATCGTAAACTATTTACGTTCTTTAAAAATTAATTGAACTTCTCTAAAATTTCCTCGGCGTGAGCCTTCGTGTTCGGTTTATCAATGATTCCAACAATTTTCTGCTCTTCATTGATCAAAAAGGTTGTGCGATGTATACCATCATACTTCTTGCCCATGAAAACTTTTGGCCCCCAAACACCAAAAAGTTCGATCACCTTACGATCTACATCAGCAATCAATGGAAAAGTCAAATTAAACTTATCAATGAACTTCCGATGCGAAACTTCGTTATCCATACTCACACCTACAACCTCAATTCCATGCTTCTTTAACAACTCATCTTTGTCCCGTAAATTACATGCTTGTGCTGTGCATCCAGGAGTATTGTCTTTCGGATAAAAATAGACTACCAATTTTTTTCCTCTAAAATCATGGAGGCTTATCTCCCTACCATTTTGATCCAACCCTACAAATTCAGGGGCTTTATCACCAACTTTTAACTGCTTCATACGTCGAGATTTTAAACGTTTTTTTGACGATTTATTAATCAAATATACACTATTTTTATAAACTAGAAAACCTTAATTGAAAAAATGTTTAAACTTTTGTCAAAAAACCTGTAGGGAATAATTAAATGATTTTGATTCACGGCGGATTAACATCCGACCTAAGAAATGCCATCCTTACATGACTTCATTTCTAAGCAAACGTATTCAAATAAAAGAACTCTGCAGTGATTAAGAGAACTTAAAACAACTTCATTTTGAACTCTATTCCTCCTCGGGCTTGGAAAGTACGGCAAACTTTGTTTTCAATGCTTCATATACCTTCTGTTCTTTTCTTGCCTGATCAGCATCCGCTGCATTTTTATTATTTTCATCCTCTACGATTCGAGTATTAAGCTCTGTAAGCTTCTGATCGAACATATTAAGCAGATAATCTACGTTTTGAGGAAGGAACATTTGTGTGTAGAAATCGCCTTTTTCGGAGAGGTAAAAATATAGGTCATAAGCCTTATCTATGTCATCTGGTACTAATCTCGCTACAAAATAGGTAAAGGAATTCATTACACCCAACTGATCAAACCCTTGCAAAATGTGACTCTTCAATACCTGCTCGAAGAATGCTAATTTCTCCTTCTTAGCATAAGAGCCATACAATTGTGCAACTCCTAAAAGTATCTTCGATGAACGCTCTGATTCTAACCCTTCCGCTTTTTGCATGGACAATTCCACATCGATCTTTGAAAGCTGCTTCAATGCAGACGACACCACAAGATACGATTGATCCTTCACAATCCTATCCATACAGATTTCTTTCACCATTTCTGATTCTCCATTAGAAGCAAGATAACTTAATGCTACGGAACGTACCTGCGAATTCGGATCGTCCTTTGCCAAGTCGCGAATCAATTTAAGACCCTTCTCTTTATTCTCCTGCGATAATTTCGCGGCCTTCTCAATCGCTATTAATCGAATATGCCAGAATGGGTCCTTCAAAGCATCCAAAATCAATTGCTGTACGCTCAAATCTTTACTTTTCGTTGCCATTGATATTCCTGAACGACGAGCTTTATATCTCTTTCCATTATAATACTGATAGATATACTGGTCTACCGGTTTCTCTTCTCGAACCTTTGCTAAAAGCATTTGTTGGTCATCGAAGATCACACATTTTAATTCACCGGTGAAGGGAAACTCAAACTCATTAACGAATTTATCGATCATAACTTTGTGCGTATGTTTACCCTCCGAGTCAAAAACAGCAACATCAACCGGTAAACGATAAAGCGGAGATACCTCTAGGTTTTGGTTTTGTTTTATGGTCAACTTTACTTTTCCTGCTAAAGCATCCACCTTTTGCGCCACATCCAAGACAGGATGTCCGGCAGCCAGAAACCATTGATTGAAAAACCAGTTTAGATCTTTACCACTAACCTCTTCAAAGGCTAATCGTAACTGGTGGATTTCCACAGGTTTGAACTTATTGGTAGTTAAATACACGTTTATCCCTTTGAAGAAAGCCTCATCGCCAAGGTAATTGCGCAACATATGCAGAATACGCCCACCTTTGTTATAAGAATGTGCATCAAACATTTGCTCTTTTTCCTCAAACGCAAACCAAATCAGATCATGATATCCCTCACCTTGCGCGCTTTGATAATAACCTTCTGCTTCTACATCTGCCTGATAATCGGCTTCATCCAAACCAAAACGAAACTCATCCCAAAGATATTGACTATAATTAGCAAAGGATTCATTCAGTGGCAAATTGGACCAGGACTCACAGGTAACGAGATCACCAAACCAATGGTGAAATAATTCATGGGCGATCGTCGATTGGTCGTTACCGTCAAGAAGTTCGCGGTTATTCTTGTAGACAAAGTCGCCAAAGACGACTGCGCCGGTATTTTCCATCGCACCTGAAACATATTCCCGGGCAACAATCTGATGATACTTATCCCATGGATACTCTATTCCTAACAATTCAGAGAAATGCTTAATCATAGCCGGTGTTTCTCCAAAAATTGATTTTGCATATGGTTCCCATTCAGGTTCAACATAATAATTTACCTCCATTTTACTTCCATCCAACCGCGTGTAAGAATCCTTAACCACTTTAAATTCGCCAACAGCCATCATAAACAGGTAGGGTGCATGAGGAAGGTCCTGTTTCCAGTGATCGGTTCTGGTGCCATCCGCATTTTTCTTCGATGAAATAAGTTTACCGTTGGAAAGTGTTACGTATTTATCCTCAACCGTCATTAGGATCTCCTGAGTCGTCTTCACATTAGGGGCATCGATGGTAGGGAACCAAACGGAACTTGCTTCCGTCTCTCCCTGTGTCCAGATTTGTGGCATTTTAGTTTTATCTTCTCCTTTTGGATTAATAAAGTACAAGCCTTTGTCTGACGAAATTGCAGCACTTCCCGAAGTGGTTCGTTCGTTGGGCTTGGCGACATAGGAGATAGTTAGTGTATATTTTTCATTTCGCGTGTATGTTTTCCCCAGTTTGATCTTCAAGAAACTACTGTCGTAGGTATATACCAGCTCCTTGCCTTCCATTTTTACCTTCAAAATATCCATCCCTTTTGCATCAAGGATCAGACTGTCTGAAGGATAGAAATGAGGTTTTGCCGTCAATATCTCCAGACCTTTCAAACGAGAAGTATTCCAATCAAAACTCACTTCCAATTTAGTATGAATAAGATCCGTATGGATTGCCTCCGTTTCGCGGTACATCGTTCGCCGGGGTTCATCATCACGTACTTCGGAAATAATGGGTTCAGACTGATTCTCTGTTGCCGTGGTCTTACCAACTACAATCTCTTCTTTGCTATTCGGTGCACAGGCTACTGCAAGAAGCACTGCAATAGCGTATATCCAGTTATTCATTTTCTTTCAATTGATCGCATACAAAACTCCGAAATAAATTCAAATACAAGCAGAAAAAAGGCTGAGGCAAGAGGAATCTATTATTTTTGCAACAAATAGAGGATTAATGGCAAACCGAACCTGGTATTTTGATGGAAAGGAAGTGGTTGGTACAGATGGTGCAGCACTTCGCTGGGATGATGATCGCTTTTTTACACTTACTTATAAGGGCAAAAAATTCTTCGGAGAATTAATTGATAACCAATCGGAATCGAATGCCCTTACCATAAAAATCAATCATCGCGTTTTTTCTATTCGTAAAAAAGGTGAGCTGGATGATCTGATCGCCGCGCTCGGGCTAGACAAACCGAAGGTGAGAAAACTCAAGGAACTTGCCGCGCCCATGCCGGGACGTATCGTGCAGATCGCCGTCTCAGTTGGACAGGAACTTCAGCCTGGCGATGAGATACTGTCGCTCGAGGCAATGAAAATGGAAAATGTTTTGAAAGCAGAGGGAATTGGAACAGTCAAAACGATCTTAATTGAGCCCAATCAAGTTGTAGACAAAGGTTCAATCCTCATTGAATTCGAATAAAAAACGAAAGGGAAGAGCATTAGACCTCCCTTTCTTCTTTACTCTCATCTTCGAGTGGAAAAAGCTTGTCGAATTATTAACGGATGTTTCTTCCCAAATTCCTTAATGCACCACTCTCTCAACTTTTTTAAATCGTCCGCATCCTTCAAGCTGCGGATGGCCTTGTGTAATTCCTTCTGGAAAAGAGCTGGATCGAAGCTCACTACAGAAAGTATCTTTTTACCCAATTCCAACATGTCAGAAATTTAGTACTTCGAAAGTTAATTTCCAAATTGTTGAACCATTTTCTTATATTATCAACATTCTAGCTCCTGTTCAGAATGACGGATTTAATTGAAAATAAGCCCAAATTTCAGTGTCCAAAGCAGATTATTAAATATTATTTAATATCTTTCGAAAGATTTCCTAAGTACGGATTGGTTAATCGTTATGAAAAATAAATATCAAATCTTATCTGCGTTGGTGTTTTTGATGTCTTCGTTTGCGAGTTTAGCTCAGACAGGCATAGATATCAAAAACGATACTGATGGAGCATTGGTATGGACTGTTGCTCCAAATCCGGCTGACAACTTTACTCTCATTACAATTAACTCTGAGGTAGTGACTCCACTTAAAGTAGTGGATGCTTTGGGTAAAACTATTATATCGGAGATGATTACCAACGGCTCGCGTTCACTTGACGTATCAGACCTAAAAAATGGTGTCTACTTTATTTTGATCGAAAGTGAAAGAAAAACGATAAACAGAAAATTAATCGTTAGGCATTAAAACGCTAACTCAATTTCTAATTGATTAGGGGCATCTTAAGAGGTTGCCCCCTTTTTCTTTCTAGTGTTTTATTATCTTTGGATCATCAAGCCGCATCAGAAGTTGAAAAAAGCTACTCATGTAATCTTTATTAAAACTTGCCCATCCATATTTTACAGGGCCCTGTGTATAGGTGCATTCTTCGTTACATTCTTTCAGGTTATAGGTCAACAAAACAGCATTCTGTTAAACAGCTTTTTCAAAGATCATCTCTTAAATCCTTACGTCTCCAAGGACTATTTAGGTTCTGGCATGCTCCCTATTCATGAAAGCGACTATGACCTTAATAAAATTATTCGAGACTCGAGCAAACAGTACTATGTTTTTACTAATGTGCTGCTAAAAAAACATCTTTTTGAAATCAAAGGGAAAAACTATGCGTTGAATATTTCACCTATCGCAGACGCTGCTCTTGGAGAAGACCGAAACGATAAGACCGAAACAAGATTATTCCAAAATACACGAGGAATTTATGTCGAAGGAGACCTTACAAGTAAAGTCTCCTTTTCGACATCTGTTTTTGAAAACCAAGCCCGTTTTTCATCCTACGAGTCGAACTTTTACAAAAGTGTGGGAGAATTTTATCCTAATCAATCCAATGGAACCTACAGTCAGCAAAACGCTGTCATACCTAGTATGGCGCGAACAAAACCCTTCAAAACAGATGGTTTCGATTATGCTCTGGCGACTGGAAATGTTTGTTTTCGTCCTTTGAAATCAGTTATTCTCTCTGCTGGAAACACCAGTCATTTTATTGGTGACGGTTACCGCTCACTTCTTTTGTCAGACAATTCTGTTCCTGCCCCCTTTTTCAAAGGTATTTTTAAGTTCTCTGAAAAATTAGAGTTTGCTTACTTACGTATGCGGCTGTTCAATCTTGTTCGTAGACCTTTAAGCTCTTCAGTTGAATCATATTACGAGACTAAAGCTTTTTCTGTAAACTATTTCACCTACAAGCCCACAAAACAACTTTCACTTAGTTTGTTCGAAGGTATTATTTGGTCACGTGGGGATTCGATCGTTTCCCGCCGGGTGCATCCTCTTTTCTATTCACCATTTCCCGGTACAGCACTTGCCGCCCTTTCAGAAAATGAGATGAATTACCTTCTCGGGTTAAACACCTCATATATCATTAAGAATAAGTACCGTGCATATGGACAATTGGCCTATGCGAATGGTAAATTCAATAAGCCTGCCGTGCAACTGGGTGCCCGCTTGTACGGATTACTAGGTCAACGTGACCTTATGTTGCAAGTAGAATATAACAATATACCGACAGGATTTTACGAAAATGGTGATGCACGATTAACCTATAGCCATTACAATTTACCATTGGCGACCATCCGTGGAAGTGGTTTCGAAGAATACGTTATTCGCCTGAATTATGAGTTTAAACGATTTTATGTCAACGAACGTGCGGTCTTTTACCAGTTGAAAAATTATACTCCCGGTAACTGGTTACCTGTTTCTCCAACCGAGACGGCGCTAAGCGGAAACATTAGATTAAACCAGTTAGAGTTTGGTTATCGGTTGAATAGAAAAATGAACTTATGTCTTTTCGGTAGTTGGCAAGTAAGAATGGGTCAGAGCACTAAGGATCAGGAAACTAGCCTTTTATTCATCGGCTTTCGAACTGCAATTGTGAACCGTTACAACGATTTTTGATGCGTTTTGTTCTACTCATATTGTTTGTCATACCTGGCGTATTGCTTTATGCTCAAAGTAAAGTTGGATTTGTAATGGAAGAAATGCCGCTAGATACGGTATTTACACCTTCCATTAATGAGCATACATCTGTTAAGCCAATTTTGAGGGATAAACTTAGACACAGTATTTTGAGTCAAAGTAATAAACTCCAGCGTTTTGGCATTCAAGTAATCTCGGATGCCGCTTTCTTTGGGGCAGACGAATCTAGTTATCGTCTCGGAGCGGGAGTTCTATTGGAATATGCACCCAGCGAAAAATGGTATGCTCGGTTTGCCGGTGTTCAAGGACTGACTGATGCTTCAAATAATTTATTGCCGGCATCTTACATTAGCACAATTCAAAATAAACATACACTTTACACTGATGTCAGAAGTCGGATATCATACACACCAAATGAGATTTTCAATTTTCAAGGCGGACTTGACAAGAACTTTATAGGAGAAGGTTCTCGTTCACTCTTTTTAAGTGATTATGGAAAAGCTTATCCCTTTGGAATGATTCGAACAAAATTCTGGCGATTAGAATATAGTATGATTTACCAATTTTTTAAAGAAGAAACCCCGAAAGGTTGGCTGAATAAAAATGGTGCCACTCATTATATCAGCTTTAATGTGACAAATTGGTTGAACGTTGGCGTGTTCGAAACAGTAGTTTTTCTGCCAAAGGACACGATGCTTAACCGAGGATATGATGCAGAATATCTCAATCCTTCCGTTTTTTTCCGACCTCAGGAATATTCAATGGGATCCTCTGATAACGTATTATTAGGTGCGAGTTTCTCCGCTAAGCACAAATCACACATGCTGTATGGACAATTTATTCTTGATGAATTCTTTTTAGTCGAAATAAAAGCAAAAAGTGGTTGGTGGGCAAACAAATACGGTGGCCAAGTCGGTATCAAGGGCAGAATAAAAAAGCAAGGCATTCCTCTATTCTACAGAATTGAATATAATGTGCTACGCCCTTATACCTATGCGCACTTGAATTCAGGTCAGAATTATGGAAATTTAGGCACCGTTCTCGCACACCCGCTTGGAGCAAATTTTATGGAAATTTTGGGAGAAGTTAAAGCTCAGAAAGGAAAATGGAACGCTAAATTATTTGCGTCCTATTTTCTGCTCGGCTTGGATAAAGATGGATTCAGTTATGGTGGAAATATTTATCAAGCTTATACGAATCGTCCATATGATTATGGTCATTTCATTGGTCAAGGCAAAGGAAATAATGGTGTTCGAGCGCTTTTGCAAGTTGGATATTGTCTTCATCCATCAACTAACTTAAATGCGTTTATTGAAAACCAATTCCGTTACGATAGTGCTTTCGATAGATATTCCTTCATTGGTTTGATAGGCATTCGCAGTCAGCTTTGGAATGATTACAGAAATTATTGAAATAAAATGGGGCTGTCTCAAAAGGG
>JBIITO010000177.1:0-2929 GCA_044340465.1 Crocinitomicaceae bacterium
AGAGGGTATAAAGGTGAATGAGGAATTTCATCAAGCCGAGATTGTGATATGCAATTCCGATGTGAAACCTGCCTATAAACAGTTGCTAAAGACGATCAAAGCACCCGAAAAAACAATGAAGCAAGAACCTTCAAGTTCTGCGATGATCTTTTATTGGGGAATAAAAGATTCGTTTTCAGAACTGGATCTCCATAACATCTTCTTTTCAGAGAACTACAAAGAGGAATTCAGCGCCATTTTTGATAGAGGGGAAGTCTCCGACGACCCCACTGTATATGTGCATGTAGGTTCAAAATTAGTAAAGAGTGATGCTCCTGAAGGGTGTGAAAGTTGGTTCATTTTGGTAAACGTACCGAGTAACAGCGGGCAGAATTGGGAGGAATTTCGGATTCGAATTCGTGAAATGGTCATACAAAAGCTATCTCGCATGCTTAGTAGGGATATTTCATCTCTTATAGAGGTGGAAGATTATTTGGATCCGGTACGAATAGAACAACGTACGTCAAGTTATGCAGGGGCGCTTTATGGTGCCAGTTCTAATGATCGTATGACTGCATTCTTTCGTCATCCTAACTTTTCCAAAGTCAAGGGACTCTATTTTGTCGGTGGAAGTGTACATCCTGGCGGAGGTATTCCATTATGTCTGCTGTCGGCCAAGATCGCAACTGATCTGATCCGCTAAGTTCAAAACACCTTAGAAAGTTTAAGATTAAAAAGGGGTGCCGAGCATTGTAGATGTACAGCTTTGGCAAAAAAGGTTGAGAAAAATAAATTCAGAAGAGTAGAGGGAATGATTTTTTGGTCCAGAGTCTTGTCTTCAGCACAAGAATCAACGATTAAAAACCTTCCAGTTCAATCTCATTGCGCACTAGGTCCTCGAAGGTCTCCCGCTTGCGTATAAGATGCGCTTTTCCATCTTTGACAAGAACCTCTGCAGGCCTAAATCTTGCATTATACTGATTACTCATGGTGAAGCCATAGGCTCCTGCGTTATGCATGGCAAGAATATCTCCCACTCGTATCTCGCTGATCATTCGATCATAACCAAAAGTATCGCTCTCACAAATATTACCTACTACAGAGTAGAGTTTATGCTCACCCTTTGGATTCGAAATATTCTGAATGAAATGATAGGCATTGTAGAACATGGGTCTGATCAAATGGTTCTGCCCACTATCTACGCCAGCGAAAACCGTTGAAGTTGTTTGCTTGACCACATTTACTTTTACCAAAAATTTCCCGGCCTCACTAACTAAAAATTTTCCCGGTTCAAACCAAAGTTCAAGTTTTTTGCCATAATTATGGCAGAATTGTGTGAAAGAGTCAGCTATTTGTTGACCTACTTTATTTATGTTGGTTACAATATCACCGTCTTTGTATGACACTTTAAATCCACTTCCGAAATCCATGAATTCAAGATTTGGGAAATAGGCTGCCGCTTCATATAAGAGTTGCGCTCCCCGAAGAAATACATCACCGTCTATAATGTCACTACCTGTATGCATGTGAAGTCCATTGACCCGAACCCCGTAATGTTTAACAATGCGCTCGATATGCTTTACCTGATGGATAGAAATACCGAATTTGCTATCAATATGTCCAACAGAAATATTCGAATTACCTCCTGCCATGATGTGCGGATTCAGTCGGATACAGCATTCTTTTGATGAACCATAGGTTTGACCAAACTTTTCCAGAATACTCAAGTTGTCAATATTGATGTGTACTCCCAATTCAACAGCTTCCTGTATTTCTTCAAATGAAACGCAATTAGGTGTAAAAAGAATCTGTTCAGGTGTAAAACCCGCTCTCAAACCTAAATGAATCTCTTGCGTGGAAACTGCGTCAAGCCCTGCTCCTTTTCGTTTTAACACCTTGATTATGTTGATGTTGTTTAGTGCTTTGAGCGCGTAATGCAGCTTAACGTCATGATTTCCAAATGCGTTGATCAGTGTATCATACTGCATTTCTATTCGTTGGACGTCATACACATATGTAGGAGTGCCATATTCTTCAGCGATATCAAGCAATATCTGATCTTCCATGACTAAGTTTTGTGGCTTTCAAAGTTAAGTAGATTTAAACATGCTGCAAGAATCATAAAAAGTGAAATTACATTAGTTAACTTTAGTGAAAAATAATCTTGCTAATTTGGCGTTTTCATTTTTGGGATGAAATTCGTTTTTCTCTTTGTTTTAATTGTTTATTTGCCGCTGCAAGCACAGCAGCAAAACCGTCGTTCACGATCTGAACTTGGTCTTATTTTGGGAGGTTCCAATTATCTGGGAGATCTCAATTCGTACAATCCGTTTTACAATATCAAACCTGCCGGAGGTATTCTGTACAGATACAACGTACATAGTAGATTGTGCTGGAGAGGATCCTTACTTTACGGTAATGTAGGTGCGGCTGATTCAGATGCCTCTGAGGCGCTGATAAAGAATAGAAATTTAAGTTTTCAATCTGCCATTTACGAGGCTGCAGGAGGATTGGAATTCAGCTATCTGCCATTTCAATTGGGTCATGATAAATATCGGGGAACTGCTTATGTTATGGTTGGAATCTCACTGTTTCACATGAATCCAAAAACAGAGTACAATGGAGAGTTAGTCGAACTGCAACCCTTGGGTACTGAAGGACAAGGAAGTAGTTTGAGTTCAGAAGGAAATTATAGTTTAACCCAATTGAGTGTTCCCCTTGGTGTGGGAGTGAAATTTTCTATTGGCAAGCGTTGTGCCATTGGTTTCGAATATGGCATTCGTAAAACGTTCACTGATTACCTCGACGATGTTGGCAGCAATGGTTACGCAGATATTGCTGTTTTAGCAGATGAGAACGGTCCATTAGCAGCTGCACTTTCCAACAGAAGTCTGGATGGATCACGTTTCGGTAAAAGAGGAACAGCCTCCTCCAATGACTGGTATTCCTT
>JBIITO010000151.1:0-4404 GCA_044340465.1 Crocinitomicaceae bacterium
ACGAAGATCTCTTTTTCTTGTCCAACGGACATATTTCTCCAGTCTGGTACAGCGTGCTTTCAAGAGCTGGATATTTTCCAGTTACTGAACTTGGTACTTTTCGCAAACTGTCTTCTCGTCTTCAGGGTCATCCATCGACAGACAAGAAATTACCTGGAGTAAGAATGGCTTCAGGATCACTCGGTCAAGGACTTTCGGTTGGCGTGGGAGCCGCACAGATCAAGAAACTTAATAAAGATGCTTCTTACGTTTACACACTACACGGTGATGGAGAATTACAAGAAGGTCAAATCTGGGAGGCGGCCATGTATGCAGCTGCAAACAAGGTGGACAACATCATCGCAACCATAGATTACAATGGCCGTCAAATAGATGGAGATGTAGATCAAGTATTATCTTTAGGAAACCTCCAGCAAAAATGGCAAGCTTTTGGTTGGATCGTTCTCGAGATGGACGGTCACAACTTTACTGACATGAAAAATACAATCCTGAAAGCGCAAAGTCATTGCGGAGAGGGCAAACCTGTAGTAATCATTATGAGAACAGAAATGGGACAAGGTGTGGATTACATGATGGGTTCACACAAATGGCATGGTGCAGCGCCAAATGCTGAACAACTTGAAAATGCCCTATCTCAGCTGGAAGAAACTTTGGGAGATTATTAATTTTGAAAAACATCCTATTTATAGTGTCGTTCTTTTTTATCCGGATAGCTTCCGGGCAGGAAGAATTGACTAGAATACTTTTCATACTTGATGCATCCAACAGTATGAATGCATCTTGGGACAACAATCAAACTCGGATCGAAGCGGCCAAGGAGCTGCTGGCGCAAACTATTGACAGCCTGAAAGGTACCCCTAACCTAGAAGTAGCTCTTCGCGTGTATGGTCACCAATCACCAATTACCGCTACCTATCAGGATTGCAACGACACTAAATTGGAAATACCTTTCGGCAAGGATAACTACGATAAAATCAAATACCGGATCAGATCCATTGAGGCTAAAGGCACCACACCCATTGCTCGCTCGCTTGAAGCAGCTGCGGCAGATTTTCCTAATCAAAATGATCGCAACGTGATTATACTTATTACCGACGGACTGGAGGCCTGCGATAACGATCCTTGCGTAATAGCGAAAAAACTAAAAGACAAAGGAGTTAAGGTCACTCCATTCGTTATTGGGCTAGGTATGGATCTTTCTTATTTGGATAAATTCAATTGTATTGGTCCATATGCTGATGCCGAGACGAAAGATGCATTTCGAAACGTTTTGAAAAATGTAGTTTCTCAAGCACTTTTAAATACAACCGTGCAGATCAACCTTAACGATATTTCCAAAAATCCAAAAGAAACAGATGTAACTATGTTTCTTTACGAAACAGGGACTAAAAACCTAAAATACACATTTGTGCATACCATTAACCGCTTTGGCAACCCTGACACTTTAATTATGGATCCTGAATTGAAATATGATTTGGTAGTCAACACCATTCCTCCCATTGAGAAAAAAAATATTCCTCTTCAAAAACACATCCACAATACCATCGTTGCTGATGCACCTCAAGGATTTATAAAAACGCGGTTTATAAATGCAACCAAATCCTACCTGGTCGATACGAGAATTATGCAACATGGCAAATCTACTACGTTGAATGTTCAAAAAATGAATGTAAGTGACAAATACATCGTTGGAAAATATGACATAGAAGTCCTAACCCTTCCTCGCTCCTATTACACTGTCGATGTTGCCCAAAGTAGTACGGTTTACGTTGACATCATGGCCCCTGGATTATTTAGTTATAAAACAGCGCAGCCCATTGTTGCGCAGGTATTCGTGGTTAAAGAAAGTGGCGCGATCGAATGGGTGTGTAATTTGGATGAAACTACCAAAAGTGGAAATGTGCAACTTCAGCCAGGTAATTACCGTTTAGTTTACAGGCAAAAAGCGTTGAGGTCCTCATCCTATACCATTGATAAGGACTTTCGTATCTATTCTAACAAAACAACAACAATCAATATCTGATTATTATGGAATTTGAAATACTAGGAAACAAAGACACGCGTTCGGGATTTGGAGAAGGCCTTGCAGAATTGGGAAGAACGAATGAAAATGTTGTAGCACTTTGTGCTGATCTTACAGGTTCATTGAAGATGGATGCTTTCCAAAAGGAGAATCCGGAGCGCTTTTTTCAGGTTGGAATTGCTGAAGCAAATATGATGGGACTTGCTGCCGGCATGACCATCGGTGGTAAAATACCATACACAGGAACCTTTGCCAATTTCTCTACAGGGCGCGTTTACGATCAGATCCGCCAGTCTATTGCTTATTCTCAGAAAAATGTAAAAATCTGTGCTTCTCATGCAGGATTAACTTTGGGTGAGGATGGTGCAACTCACCAGATTCTTGAAGATATCGGGATGATGAAAATGCTTCCAAATATGACTGTGATCGTACCTGCAGATTTCAACCAAACGAAGCAAGCTACCATTGCGATTGCTGAACATAAAGGACCAGTTTATCTTCGTTTCGGACGTCCTGTGATGCCTATATTTGTTAAACCAGATGCACCATTTATTATAGGAAAAGCGGATGTATTAACGGAAGGAACGGATGTTACAATCATCGCTTGTGGTCATCTTGTATGGAAATCCATTGAAGCAGCTAAAGTACTTTTAGAAAAAGGGGTCTCAGTGGAACTTATCAACATGCACACCATCAAACCACTTGACGAGGAAACCATTCTTAAGTCGGTTAGAAAGACGGGTTGCGTTGTTACTGCCGAAGAACACATGATACTCGGTGGATTAGGAGAATCAGTAGCTCAGGTATTAAGCAGAAAACTTCCGTCACCTCAGGAATTTGTTGCTGTTAATGATACATTCGGAGAAAGTGGTCCACCTATGGAATTAATGACGAAATATGGCATTGATACACAAAATGTGGTAGATGCTGCGTTGAGGGTGATCGCTCGAAAGGGGTAAAAGAATTCATATTTGATCGAACAAAGAACATCCCTCGATAGACTCTGGAGACAGAATAAGGATATATTGAACCTTTTGATCAATTAACCACCTATGTCAAGATCAAGTCAATTCATCCACTTTCTCGGTCAGACCAATCAAAGTCCATATCTTATTGATGTGGATCGTGCTGAAGGAATTTACATTTACGATAAAAGCGGGAAGTGCTACATGGATATGATTGCAGGAGTAGCTGTGAACAATATCGGTCATAGCCATCCAAAAGTAGTTGAGGCATTAAAATGTCAGATCGACCGTCATTTGCATGTAATGGTTTATGGCGAGTTCATTCAAGATACACAATTGAATTTTGCTCAAAAACTAACTGCATTACTACCCGGAAATTTAAATTCAGTTTACACGGTCAATTCAGGGACAGAAGCAAATGAGGCTGCACTAAAATTGGCAAAACGCGTCACAGGAAGAACTGAACTCATTTCCTTTCGTGGATCTTATCACGGAAGCACCCACGGATCGATGAGTGTTTCGGGTAATGAAATGAAAAAGCAAGCGTTTCGACCATTATTGCCAGATGTAAAATTCCTGCAGTTCAACTCTAGTGCTGACCTTGGACAAATTACTGAGAGGACAGCTGGAGTTATCATTGAAACAGTGCAAGGTGATGCCGGTGTGCGTATTCCTGACGCGGTGTTTCTGAAAGCGCTACGAGCGAAATGCAATGAAACTGGAGCTCAACTCATCTTCGACGAAATCCAATGTGGTATGGGAAGAACCGGAAAGATCTTTGCCTTCGAACACTTTGGGGTTATTCCTGACATTCTTACTCTTGGAAAAGCCCTTGGTGGCGGCATGCCCATCGGTGCGGTCGTCTCCTCCAGAGAAAAACTGTGGAAATTTACTTACGACCCGATGCTTGGTCACATCACCACGTTTGGTGGTCACCCGGTGATCTGTGCCGCCGGAGTAGCCAATTTGGAGGTGCTAAAAAACGAAATCGATCTGAATGAAGTTGAACGATTAGGTCAACTGTTGGAATCCATCCTTGGTCAGAATGAAGAAATCATTGAAATTCGGCGCATCGGAATGATGTTTGCCTTTGATATGACATCTTTCGAGAGAGTCGAGAAAGTGGTGAAACGCTGCCTTGAAAAAGGACTGATTAGTTTTTGGTTTCTTTCTCATCCATACAGTTTTCGTTTATCTCCACCTCTCAACATCACAGAAGATGAGATACGAGAGGCTGGAGCAATCATTCTTGAAGCAATCGAAGAAACCTCATATATCCGGTAAATTTCGGCGATAACCTAGCTTAAAATTTAAGAAAAATGGATCTTCGTTTCTGGAAAATCCCTACCCAAGGCTGGTAAAATAGAACAAATTATCAGATTTTTCAAACTTAATAACTATCTTAGATACATTATT
>JBIITO010000019.1:0-26761 GCA_044340465.1 Crocinitomicaceae bacterium
AAACTAAAATATTCGCTGCTACTCATTTTTGGGTTAATGTCCCGTCTAGTAATAAGCCAGTCGCTAGGTTCTTTAACTTGTCCTGAAATTGAGAAAAGATCAAATGGAAATGGTCAGGCTTCCTCTGCGGCTGGAGATTTCAGACCCGCCTACACGCAAAATAATCCTGTTGCATCTAATGTTGTAGGCACTCCGTACGAATTGGTCTCTTATAATCCAGCTTCGAAAACAGGAAATTATAACTTTAAATGGCCCGGCTCTACACCAATTGCAAATCTCCCTGTCATAACGAGAGTCTGGACTACCAACACCTCCAACGTAACTACCCTGAGTCCAATTGTCTTCGGTCCGCCACCTCCACCCACCGTATCAGGAGGCTTCAATTATGTTAATTATTGCTTCTATGTTCAAAACATGCCCCCTTCGGGTCGGGTGACAGTGGAATTCACGGATCCTGTTACGAGATTACCTGCTTTACGCTGTACTTATGATCTAACCGCGAACACAACGGCAACTCCCCCAAGTGATATCGTATGTACACCTACTATTTCTGCACAACCCTCAAGTCAAACTTTTTGTGGAAATGGTAGTGTCACATTTTCTGCTACTCAAACTGGTGCGAGTTCGTTTCAATGGCAATTCTCTTCCAACAACGGAGGCACTTGGAACAACATCTCACAAGGTGGGAACTTTACTACAGTTAACGCAAGCACCTTGACAATTGCTAACAGAAGTGACTACAACGGTTTCCTATTTAGGGTGGTCTATACTAATTCCTGTGGCTCAGCGAATAGCAGCAATGCTTTGTTAACAGTCAATCCAACGCCCACTGCTGTTTTTACGAATAATTCTTCTCTTTGTGGGTTGAATGTTTCGAGAAGTATAGGAGTGGATTTCACCGGCACCGCTCCCTTTTCATTTACGTATACCGTGAACGGAACACCGACGACTGTTTCGAACATTACCGCCGATCCCTATTATTTTACCGTTAACCCTTCCGTCACAACGACCTACGTACTCACCTCCGTTTCAGATTCAAAATGTACGAATAGTTCACCGTCTGGGAATGTCAGTGTTGTTGTCAATGCCAACCCAACAGTAATACCATCTAATACTTCGGTATGCATTAGTAGTAACAGTTTTAGTTTAGCTTATACCTCTTCAGGAAGTCCCAATCAATATTCTTTAACTGCGAGTACAAGGGCTCTAACTGGTTTTGCACCTATTTCTAATTCCAGTTTGGGTAGCTCACCTATTTCAATTACCATTCCTTCTTCCGGCCTAACCGCAGGAACATACGACTTTAATTTAACAGTAACTAATTCATCGACAGGTTGTAGTTCATCAAGTTCTCCATTTACACTCACATTGAATGCTTTACCAAAAGTAACTGCCTCAGCAAACAGTTCCAGCGTTTGTGCGTCTACATCGACGACATTAACTGCCGCTCCCTCAAATTTATCCTCTTATGCCTGGACAGTAAGTCCATCCGCATCGGTACTGAGCACTAGTTTAAGTTATTCCCCAGTAGTAAACGGTAATACCACATATACGGTAACCGGAACGGATGCAAACGGTTGTTCCTCATCTGCAACGGTAACAGTCACTACTACCTCCGGAAGCCCAATCACCATAACACCCTCCAGCCCTACAATATGTTCCGGAGATGCTGTCACTCTCTTAGCAACCGGGGCAAATTCGTATTCCTGGACTCCAAGCACGGCCTTGTCTTCAACAACTGATGATCAGGTGGTTGCAACTCCTACCAGTACCACGACTTATACTGTCACCGCTGCAAACACATCAGGTTGTCAATCTGTTGGAACAGTTACCGTAACCGTCGCTACTGCACCAATTACAGTAACGGGAAATTCCACGATTTGTTCAGGAGGGAGCAAGGCACTAACTGCTTCAGGAGGATCAACATATATTTGGTATCCTTCCACAGGACTTTATACAGATGCGGGCTGTACTGTAGCCTACACAGGAGGGAGTTCAGCCACAGTTTATGCAAAACCAAGTGCAACAACAACATATTATGTTAATGGCACCACAGCTGGTGGGTGTAGCGCAATTGCAGGTTCTGTTGTGACTATTTCATCTGCGCCAATAAACTCATCTACTAGTACACCAATAAATTTGATTTTTTGTACACAAGGGACCAGTTCATTTCCATTGAATGTAGTTATGACAGAGGCTGTAACCTCTGCGACATGGTCTTATTCTTCGAACGGAACCACATATACGTCTTTCACCTCCGCAACGACAGTTTCCGGAGTAACTCTAACGCCATCTTCCTCAGGGACCTCGCCGAATGTAACTTACACGTGTACATTGTCGGGTTACGGTAATGCGGGTTATTCTGGAGCGAGATATTTTAGATTAACTATTGTAAGTTCGCTTTGTACATACAACTATGACATCTACGTAACAGATACGAAAGCAACTAATCCCACACCATCACCTACAGCTTCTAAAGCTACAATTTGTAGTGGGGACAACGTTACACTTTCAATCGGTGCTTTAGCTTCAGGGTCGACGGTGCAATGGCAATCGTCAAGCACTGGCGCCAATAACTCATTTACAGATTTAACAGGAGCCACAACAGCAACATATACCACGGTAGCGTTATCCGCAAATACTTACTACCGCGCTGTGTTCAATGGAGGAACAGGTAATTGTGGGTCCATTTCTTCATCCATACTTATTACTGTTAATACTGCATTGGCTTCCAATACATTATCCCCTTCATCAACATGTTCAACCGGTTCTGGTTCAATAACAATAACAGGGTCTGCTATTTCAGGAGGTATTTACCAATGGCAGGGGTCTACAACATCGGGAAGCACTGATTTTTCGGATATATTAGGCGCTGTTAATCAGAACTATACCTTGCCGTATAACATCGTTTCTACACAAACTTGGTTCAGAAGAACTGCTACAAATGGAACATGTTTGTCAAGCACAAGTAGCGCTGTAGTTGTTACACCTCCCGTGACAGGAAACAATATTTCTACCTCTACAACATCCTTCTGCAACGGAACGGCTCCCTCAATTACTTTATCTGGCTCCACACCAACCGGAGGTAATGGTTCATACACCTATTCATGGCAGTCTTCTACTAACGGAACAACTTTCAACGCGATTGTTGGAGCTACAGGAAAAGATTATGTGACTTCCGCTCAATCCCAAACATACTGGTACAGAAGAATTGTTGCCAGTGATCAGTGCTCGGGTGATAATAGTAATACTATCAAAATAACTGTTAATACGAATCCAACAATAACTGTTACAGCTAGCTCTACTATTTGTTCCGGCTCATCAAAAAGTTTAACTGCTTCCGGAGCTGTTAGTTATTCCTGGAGTCCATCCACTTATTTGTCCGCCACTACGGGATCAGATGTAACATCAAATCCTTCTGCAAATACAACTTACACCGTAACGGGCACAGATGGGAACGGTTGCTCCAATTCAGTAACTACAACAATAACTGTAACTAATTTACCCACTACACCAACACTAAGCACCAACAACAAAACCATTTGTAATAATTCGTCACAAAACTTAAATTCATTGGTTACATCAGGGGGCACCTATGCTTGGTATACAGCTCCGGAAGTAAATGCGCTTTATCTAGTTGGCGCACCTACTGCAGTTTCTACGGCAGGCACGTATTATGTATTTGCTTCGAGCAGTGGCTGTTATAGTTCCAATTATGCATCACTGGTATTAACTATATCAAATGTCAGCCCTCCCGTGGTCAATTCAACATCTGCGAGCGTCTGTTCACCTTCAACGGTAGATTTAACGTCGCTTGAACCCGTGGCTAACGCAGGTACAACACTCGAATGGCACACAGCTTCGAGTAATCCCGGTGCAGGAAACTTGTATGCTACACCAACCACTGCCGGAGCGGGAACATATTATTTATATGCTTATTCAAATAGTGGAGTTTGTTTCGGTGCGGCATCAAGTGCCGTTACGATCACCGTTAATTCTCTTCCAACAGTATCGCTAAACTCAAGTTCAACCTCCGTTTGTGAACCGAATACAGTTGATTTAACTTCTTACGTAAATACGTCCGCAAATACCACCTACCAGTGGTATTCTACTTCAACGAATCCGCCAGTTGCGTCAGATTTACTCTCTGATCCAACAAAAATCGCTTCAAGCGGTACATATTACGTTTTTGCCTTTAACAATACCACGGGATGTAAAAGTTCACCTGCTCAAAGTTTTACGGTGACAGTAAACGTGGATCCCGCCCTTTCGCTCACGTCACCAAATGTAGATTGTTCAGGTAACTCAACATCCTTAGTCGTGTCAGTTACAAACGGATTAAGTTCACCCACCTACCAATGGAAGATTACGATGCTTCTACCGGGAACTGGAATAACCTCTCAAATACCGGAGTTTATTCTGGCGCCACCTCTAATACACTATCAATTTCTTCCAATTCAGGATTAGATGGATCAGCGTATTATTGTAGTGTAACAGCAAGTGGTTGCTCTAACAATAGCAGTATTGGAGTAATTGGTGTTTCCAAGCCTAATTCGCCTGAAGCAAATGTCACACATCCGACATGTTCTGTTTCTACAGGAACGGTTGAAGTAACGTCATTCCCAGTCGACCTGCAATTTTCACTTGCATCACCTTTGAGTTATCAAAGTTCAACTACTTTTAGTTCAGTTACTAGTGGAACATACACTCTTACAGCAAAAGATGTACTAAGTTGCACTAATTCAATAAGTTTAACGATAAATCCACAACCAACAATTCCTTTGGCGCCTACTACCCAGAATGCAACATCATGCATTTACGACTTACCTGCTGCCACGGTATCGAATAATGGAGGTAATGCCTTTAGTTCTCCTGTTTTCAAATGGTATACTGCCTCTTCGGGAGATACGTCATCTGCTAATTATGTGCAAAGAAGCACGGCTAATTCTCTACAAACAAGTCTCATGACTTCCAATACCTACTATGTTTCTTTACTTCACCCGACGACAGGCTGCGAAAGTACGAGAACCGCTGTCACACTGACCATCGTAGATCCACTCCCAACCTATTCACCATTTACAAATGACTACATATGGAAAGGTGGTGCCGTGGCGGATATAAATAACTGGAAAACATCAACAAACTGGTATCAATATGATGGTTCTGTTTATAAAACGGTTTTAACACTTCCGGGATTGAACGACAATGTAATCATACCTCCTTCAGGAACCTGTGTGCCAGCACAACCTCATGTTAAGAATGAGAATACTCAACAATTTAAAAATCTTCATATTAAAACAGGTGGAACCCTGACCATTGAGGGGAATGGCACCTTGAACTTATCTGGTGACTGGACGAATGATGGAACCTTTCATTGCGCCATGGGATTGGTCAACTTTGTTGGTGCAGGCAATCATTTTATCAAAGGTTCTGTACCCACGACATTTTATAACCTATTGTTAAATAAACCTCTAAATAATGGCACAAAAAGTATTCTCAAACTTCAAAATCAAGCTTATATCACCGGTGAATTAAGTCTCACTGCAGGTTTGTTTGACATTGCGACCTTTGATATAAATATGGATAGCAGAGTTATTAATGGAGGATCAAGTGCCAGTTATGTTAAAACTTCAAGCACAGGAAGGCTTCAGAGAAATGTATCCACCAGTTCAGTTTTATTTCCCATTGGCCGTAGCGCTTACAACCCAGCAACACTAACCGATAATGGAGCCACCACAGATAAGTTTTCAATCCGCGTGATTGATCGTCTATCAAATATTGGCACATTAGCCGACACAGATCCTCAAAGTGACTCTGCTGTTGTTGAAAGGACCTGGATGATAGATGAGGATGTACTCGGAGGAAATAATATTACACTACGCCTTGATTGGAATTCGAATGAACATCATGGCGCCTTTGACCCCTTTCAACCATATATAGCTCACTACAATTCCACAACCGGTAAATGGGAAAACAAAGGGTGGAATGAACGTAATTATGGTTTCGGGGAAGGATATGTTCAAACCACCGGTATTTCAAGTTTCTCTCCATATGGAATTTCGTCACCCCAAAATGGCATTGCATTACCAACTGAATTGATTTATCTAAATTCTTCTTGTGTTGAACAAGAAATTAAGATCGAATGGGCCACAAATTCTGAATTTAACAGCGATTATTTTGAAGTACTGTTCTCTCGAGATGGTAAAGAGTGGGATAAATATCCCAAAACCATTCCATCTGCTCATTTCAGTAACGAAATTCAGTATTATGAGATAGCAATTCAGCGAGGATACAATTATGCCATACTCCAACAAGTTGATTATGATGGACAAACTACCATTTTTGGACCTATTCTATTGGATTGTGATGACCATTCTATTCATGTATATCCACAACCCTTTCAAGATGAACTTACCGTACAATTCGCTCTTGATAAAGCCTCCGCTTTAGAGTTTCAAATGCTTGATCCTATCGGAAATATAATTTTTGAGTGTTCCGAAACCGGAAAAGAAGGTAAATATTCCTACTTCCTTAATCTAAGTGCTTATCCTTCCGGTGTATATTTCCTCCACTTGAACGTTAACAACAAAAAGTATGTTGCTAAGTGCATCAAATCGTAAGATTTGTTGTTACAAATAAAATCAAAAACCACTCCATGGTGCAATAATTGCGGGTTCGAAAATTATTACTTAATTACCACGGGAAGTTTTACAGATTTCGGTACAAACCGTAATGAACTCGTATTCACACAATGTCGTGTATCCTTGTCTGTAAAACCCTCACCTAAAAAAACATGCCCGAGATGTCCACCACAATTCATACATATAATTTCTATTCTATAGCCGTCAGCATCCGGAACGCGTTTCACTGCTCCCTCGATCTCGTCATCGAAACTCGGCCAACCACAATGAGAATCAAATTTATCTTCTGAACGATAAAGTGGGTTATTACATCTTCTGCAGATGTACAAACCTTGGTCTTTTTTATTGTAATAATCACCTGTAAAAGGGCGGTCAGTAGCTTTATGCACCAATACCCTTTCTTCTTGCGGAGTCAGTTCATTATAGTTCATCGTATCCGATTTTTCCTTTTTGACAACTTGTGGTTTCTCTTGCGCCTTGCATGAACTTAAAAACAAAAGAATAAGCAAGTTTAATCCAACTTTCATAAGCTATTTTAATTAGAACAATCCATTCGATGAATTGTGCGCAATTAAGCTATCTGCGAGCTCAAGAATTTTCGAAAGACTTTTTTCCAACTGTTCATTAGTGATACAATAAGGCGGATTCAGAAACACCACATTACCCAATGGACGCATGAGTAATCCATTTTCTAAAAAAAACTCATACGCTTGTTCTCGGACACCTGAGAAATAGCTATTACCCTCTCCGGTTTTCAGTTCGACAGCGAAAATAGTTCCAAGCCTACGAAAAGATTCAATTTGTGGATGATTCTCAAAAAGCACCTGCTTTTTTTGTAGAAACTGATTTATCCGATTAATATTCAACCACGTTTCCTCTTTTTCAAAAACATCCAGACTCGCACATGCCGCAGCGCAAGCAATTGGATTACCCGTAAACGAATGACCATGTAGAAATCCTTTCGCCAATTCGTTAGAAAGAAAAGCAGTGTGAATCGCATTGGTGGCAACCGTCAAACCAAGGGGCAACACACCTCCAGTTAATCCTTTAGAGAGGCAAATGATATCAGGTTTCTCCGAACAATAATCCATCGCGAACAATTTACCTGTTCTGCCCCATGCAGTCATCACCTCATCGAAAATGACTAATACATCATATTTCCTTGCTATTCTAACCATAGCGTCGAGCCAATCCGCCTCATAAATGCGCATTCCCGCTGAACCTTGAATCAGTGGTTCCACAATAAATGCAGCAAATTTTCCAGTAGCGAATAAGTCCTCCGCATGAGAAAGAAGTCTTGATTTATTGTTTTCATCCGGGAAATCAAGGTAATCAACAGCGAAGAAAAAGTACTCGAAAGGTGCATTGAAATAGTCTCTTTGCCCCACTGACATAGCACCAAAGGTGTCTCCATGATAAGCGCCATCCAAAGCAAGCACGCGATGCTTCGGCTTATCTTGATTATGCCAGAATTGAAATGCCATTTTGAGTGCGACCTCAACGGCCGTTGAACCATTATCGGAGAAGAATACCTTTTCTAGTGGATCTGGAAGTAAGGTTGAAATCCTTTCAGAAAGCTCGATCGCTTTTGGATGTGTGACACCCGCAAAAATGACGTGATCAAGACGTTGAACTTGTTCAGCTATGGCACGAACGATCTGTTCATTCCCATGCCCATGCACATTCACCCACCAGGAAGAATTACAATCGAGATATTCCTTTCCATCTTCGGAATAAAGAACGGCATCCTTGGCGTGTGTGATCACTAGCGGATCAGGGCTGGTTTGAACCTGGGTGAACGGATGCCATACATACCGTTGGTCTTTAGCTAACCAGTCGTTCATTACAGAAAATTCTTCTTCATTTCTTGAGCCTGTTCTTTTACGAAAGAACTATTTACTTCCTCAGCTGTTGGAATTCGACCGATCATTTTGAAACCTGTCACTTGGAGAATGATTGACTCCGTTGGACTGTTTTCATCCCCTATAAAGACGATTCCTTCCACAGGTATATTTCTTGACTTAAGTGCTTCCGCTGATAGCAAAGTGTGATTAATACTTCCGAGATAATGCCTTGAGATCAAGATCACAGGTAAATTCCACTTTTGAAAAAGATCAATGTAAAGAAGACCTTCGGAATTCACCGGAACCATTAACCCTCCCGCTCCTTCGATAATCAAATTCCCTTCCACCTTAGGGATTTTAAAGTCATCCGACTCAATGAAGATCTCATCAATGGCCGCAGCCGCATGAGGAGACATAGGCTGGTTCAATCGGAAGCGCTCAGGCAGAACAGTTACTTTCTCATCTGTCCAATGATCTACTTTCATGGAATCCGACAAATGAAGATCACCTGCCTGCACAGGTTTCCAATAAGTAGCGTCAAGCGCTTGAGCGATGATGGCACTGGCAACTGTTTTACCTACGTCGGTGCCAATACCGGAGATGATATACTTCATATTTTAGTTTTTAGGATTTGAAGATTATGTGGTGTTATCAAAAAGTCAGATTCGTCAGATGTATCATATGTCTTTGGGTTCTTGGTTTTTGTTTAGGTTATGAGTTAACTTTTTATAAGTTCTACTACAACGCGAAACAAGAAAGGCATAAGCCAAATCAAGATAAAAATATAACATTTTAATTACAAACAGTTTAGATCGATTCGTATTTTGATTCGATGATGCTAATTTCTTTTCCAAAGCAACGATACTTGATGGGTAAATTTTGGGATGGTTTGATGAAAAGAGTAAACGGTCACTGTGTCTTATGCGGCGATTAATAAAATTCACTGTTCCGGAATCTGGCATTTTCTTGATTGCGATTCGGAGCAATTCTTGTGAACTAATCAAATTATTTGCTTTGTACATTAAAACCGCCAAAACAATTAGTTGATCTGTTAATATTCTATCTGTAGGTTTTTTTAGTTCATCCTTTACTTTTTGTAAAGAAATCAAGCTCCCATTGAAAGCATAAAAGATATGACAGCCGATTATATTAGATCCAGATAAGATAGTTATCCAGTGAAAATTGTTTTCTTTCTTATTCAAGAATGGGTTCACAAGATCTTTAGCAAGTGCCAATAAATCGGAATTTATCATATCGAGATGACTAACGGTTGGAAAATCTATAAGTCTTAAGATATTATCACTTTGATTCCATTCTCGTTTGTAACGGCTGAAAATATCAACATGATCGAGCGGTGATCTACGCATATGAATTGCTGATGGCAGTTGCATATTAGAAACATTTTTTACTGCATTCTTGAGTGTTTCATACCGAAGTTTATAACGACGATGAAGTGGAGGGGCATCAACCATGACAACAAAATCAGGACAATGTGGTGAACCCGCCAATAAGCAGCCAACCAGCCATGCTAATCCGCCAGCAAATGAGAAGCCGAAGAGTATCCGAGGAGCAGGTATTATTCCTTCCTGAATACCCTGAACTATTTCGAGAGCAGCTATGCGCCATCTATTTGCTTGAAGCATATTGCCCTCTTGAATTGGAAATTCAAGAGCCCAAATGTCGTGATCTTGAAAAAAACCAGCCCGATGAAAAGGGTATGCGTTGGACACTCCGCCAAAACCCGGTGTTGAAAGCGCTATGCCTTTTGAAGGACTTATTGCACTTGTCCATAAACACCTTATTTCTATTGTTTTATACTTTTTTATTGGTTGTGAGTCAGGAGCGTCTATTCCAAGAACGACGGCAAGATGTTGTAGGGTGCAATTGGTTTCAAGTTCCTGTTTACTAATACTTTTTCCAAAGATTTCCTCCACTTTAACTAACAACAGCATAAAGCTTAACGAATCACCGCCAAGTGAAAAGAAATCTGAATTGTGTTGATGTGCTCCAGCCCATAAAAGAGAATCCCAAACTTTGATCAGGCGCATAAAATCAGCATCGGGATTAGCCGCTAAATCAGCAAGTAAATCCGGAGTTGAAATAAGTGTCCTCAGTGCTTGATAATCTACCTTACCGCCCGCCATCAAAGGAATTTGGGCTACAGTTTCAATCTTTCTCGGAACCATAAAATCCGGAAGCCGAGCAGATAACTGGCTCCGTAAATCCTCAGTGGTTAGAACGGTAGCGTTGGTAGTGATAAATCCGTAAAGTACTATATTGTCCTGCTCTACTCGATCTACTACAGCTGCTCCTGTTACTCCTCTAATAGTACGCAAATGCTGTTCTACTTCAGCAAGAAAGACCCGGTTTCCACGAATTTTGACCATTCGACGAAGGCGACCAAGGTGAATTAAATTTCCATCTGGGAGCTGTTGTACAATATCTCCGGTTGCATAAATTCGATCATCAGTACTCCCCTCCAACAAAGGAAAACGTTCTTTGTCAATGATGCCTTCTTTGAAATCGCCAAGTGCATGGAATTTGGATCGTATTAAAAGCTCCCCTTTAATATTGTCCCCATCAGCATCTTCAATTGGTCGAATAGCATAAGAGGAAAGAGGGTATATTCTACCAATAGGAACAGTCGGGTCTAGATCAAGCGAGTTTTTATCAGTGCTACTCCAGATGAATAGCGCGCTTTCAGTGCTGCCATAGATATTTTGAATCAGGCAATCTGGATTTAATACTGATTGCGAGAGCTTTAGATCACTTTCTAAAAGCGGTTCTCCAGAAAACCGAACCGCATTAAGTAGTCTCAAGGCTTTTTTTGCTTTTGGCAATACTGCAAGTTTCCGAAATAGAGATGGAGTAAATCTAATGTGCCGTACGCCAAGATTACTAATTGCATTTAGGATTGCATCGAAGCCTGAAATCTTAACATTCGCAAGACAAACGGCACTTCCAGAAAGTAAAAACACCAATGCGTGATGTAAGAATCCATAGTTACTATGTGAACCGGCTATCATCACTCTAGTTCCGTGGGTAATACGCATCAGTTTAATGGAACTCTGAACCTTGAGCTGAATTGTAGTGGTAGCATAGGTAATTAGTTTGGGATCACCCGTTGTACCGGAAGTAGGAAAAATCATCGCAGGCTCCTCTGCATGTAGTCCCTTATCTTGTACCATTCTACCATAGCGTCCGTCAGAAATAAGCTGGACTATTTCAGGTAAATCTGCAAGTAAAGGTGAGGTTGAATCATCAACCAAAGCTAAAGAACAACCTGAGGCTTTAATAAGTTCAATAAGTCGAGCAGTAGGGTGGTCTGGCTCTAGCAGGAGAAAGGGTTTGCCGGAAAGCAAACATGCAAACCACGCGGCGATTGCATCTAATCCGAATTTTTGTATGAGTGCTACAGGACCGACAAGATGCGCAAATTCATTTATTTCGTCCGAAAGACCAGCTACTCGGCTCGCTAAATCATGAAAAGTATAGATTTTCCCTTCCAAAATCACAGCGGGTGAGTTTGAGTGTTTTGATACAACCTCTCCAAGCGACTTTGGTAATGATTCGAATAATTTGTTACTCTCAGGAGGTAAAAAAATTGAATGATGCCAAATTAAATTCTTATTCATGTTTTAACATAGTCGTTTTTACATTCTTGTCCCATTCCCATGCAGAATGGTAAAGAACGTATTTAACATTGTGCTCAGCAACACTTTTTGACGTGATTAGTTTTGGTCTCAAAACGTCATTTTTATGTTGAAATCCCAATGTCCCATTTTGTATGCGGATTGCCCCACCCGGAAAAGGACGGAAGGAGAGCATGTCCGGATGTGCTACTTGTCTCATAAGAATCCCGTCTTTTGACGCAATTATAGGTGATAAATCTTTCCCCCACTTCAGCTCAGCTAGCTTGTATAGAGCTGAACGATACTCAGCCTCTTCTCGGCTGCAACGGCGACCAAGAAATCGTTCTATTATAAGATGCTCATCTTCAGATAAAAATTGTTCCGTTTTAAATGGTTCAAAAGAAAAAAATGGGTCGAAATCGACAAACTCAGATTGTAGAACTACGCTAATACTGTTTTCAGCCCCGAAAAAATGAATCATTTTTCTTAGTTGATTGGCATAATTTTCTGTAGAAGTAATAGGAATATCATTTACCCATTTACCAACACCATTGTTTATTACTATATGAAAATCAATGCCATAAGCGTACAAAGGAAGTATTTTTTTATGCAACAAAGCAATTTGATACAAGAGCATTAATTCTGTCTGATCGGGTTCAAAAATCAGCGATGGTTGATTCGAAAATGGTGATGCGCGGTACCCTCCATTGTATAAAAGAATAAATTTTATGGCCGTTCCTTTGTTTATTTGCCGACTCAGATTTTGTCGAACATTAGAAATAATTTGACTTAAATTTTTTCTAGACTGAAAATTAAAAATACGATGGATTAGTAACTCAGTAATTTCACGTGCAATCTCATCTGGATCAATTGGACTAACTGTTTTTTTCTCTATTGAAGGTTTTGACCAGACTTCATTAATGAATTGAGACCTACTATTTATCCATTCAGAAACTAATGATGTAAGACCAAAATCAACTTTGTTTTGTTCCTCTTTATCTGAATAATTAGTTGTGGGTAAAATTAGATTTTCTTTCAATATTTCAGAATTCCATTTGTAATTCAACCCAACTTTCACAAAACACTTTAAATAACCATTATGAGAAGAGTAAAGCTCGATTTAAAGATTTAAAATTCTAGATTCTTTCCAAATCTTCGAATTGTTTTACTGTCGCCATTTCAGGTAATTGTTAAATGTTCAAATCCTCGAATTTTCTAATTTTTCAATGCTACCTCAATTGCGCATCTAACTTGTCTTCCAGCTCTTTACGGATTTTATCCATGATCACATCGATCTGTTGGTCTTTTAGGGTAAGCTCGGGATCCTGAAAGATGAATGATACTGCATAGGATTTCTTGCCTTCTTCCAAGTTCTTTCCTTCATAAACATCGAAAAGTCCTACTTCCTGTAAAAGCTTCTTTTCGCACGCTTTGGCCACCAACTCAATTTCCGAAAAGGGAACAGACTTGTTCAACAACAAAGAAAAGTCTCTTCGAACAGCGAATGTTTTTGGAAGTTCTTTGTATTTAATTTTAACAAGTTTTAATGAATCCAACAGCGCATCCCAATCAAGATCAGCAATGAAAACGTCGTTTCGAATACCAAAATGTTTTTTCAACTCTTGAGAGGCCCAACCAATTTCACCTACTTTTCTCTTCAAAATGGATAATTGTATTCCATCGGCCAACAGTGAATCTTCCAATGCCGACTCTTTAATGAATTCGCCCAATCCCAGTCTTTGGAGAAGATTCAAAACAGATTCTTTTACATCGTAGAACCCCACATTTCCTCTTGAAGAGTTCCATTGTTCAGATTCTTTAGAACCCGTTAGAACAAGTATAAGACGCTTATTTTCATTGAATCCGTTACCATATTTATGGTAGACCTTTCCAAACTCAAATAGTTTCAAATCAGGGTTTTGTCTGTTCTGATTATGCTCCACTACCTGCAAGGCCCCGAAGATCAACGATTGACGCATCACATCCAGTTCTTGACTGAGCGGATTAAGCAATTCCACATTCCAGGTGTCCTTCACCGATCCCTTACTAAATTTAGAAGCATGCTGTGCAGCAGTCAAGGAGTTATTCATTATTTCTGAAAACCCTCTACCCACCAATAGCTCACTGATTACTTGCTGGATTTTTTCGGGATCGATCGCCGGGAATGATCCGATAGATGCATTTAATTTTGACGGAAGACTCACATTGTTGAATCCATACACTCGCAATACCTCCTCGATCACATCCGCTTCACGCGTCACATCTACCCTGTAGGCTGGCACCTCAAGTAGGATTTCATTTCCATGATCTTCAATGACTTTGATCTCAAGAGAAGTTAAGATGGAAACAATATCCACTTTGCTAAGCTCATTTCCAATAACGCGATTACATTTATCTATTCGGAATAGCACCTTGTGATTGGGCATTTTTACAGGATAAATGTCTGTCGGTTCCATGGCAATTTCACCTCCTGCGACCTCTTGTATCAGAAGTGCTGCCCGTTTCAATGCCACCAATGTAAGTTCAGGATCCACACCTCTTTCAAAACGGAAGCTAGCATCTGTATGTAACCCATGTGCTCGTGCCGTTTTCCTAACGGAGACCGGATCGAAATAAGCAGACTCCAAAAACACATCAGTGGTATCGTCCTTTATTCCAGATCGCAAACCTCCAAACACGCCGGCAATACACAAGTAATCTTTACCGTTTGTGATCATTAGGTCCGTTGAACGCAATATACGCTCCGTTCCGTCGAGCGTAATAAATTTATCACCTTCTTGTGCTGTTTTGACTTCTACTTTTCCATTAAGAGATCTCACATCAAAAGCGTGAAGCGGTGTGCCCAGTTCACGCATAACGTAGTTAGTTACATCCACTACGTTATTAATGGACGATAATCCAACCGCTCTCAATCTTTTTTGTAACCAGGCAGGAGAAGGTTTTATTTGAACATTTTTAATGGTAGTTCCCGTATATCGTGGACAACGAGCAGTATCCTCCACTGACACATCAATTTTCAAATTGTTTATGGCAGAAAAAACAGTTACATCAGGATAATTAACCCTAATATTTTGCTTTTGATGGAAATTGAGATGGGCAACTATGTCTCGTGCAACCCCCACATGACCCATAGCGTCGGCTCTGTTGGGGGTTAACCCGATCTCCAGTTCATAATCATCTTCCAATTCGAGTACTTTTGCCAGCGGAGTTCCCGGTTTCAGAGAAGGATTGAGAATCATAATTCCGGCATGAGAAGTGCCTATACCCAATTCATCTTCAGCACACAACATCCCACAAGATTCTACTCCTCTGATCTTAGAAATCTTGATTTTGAAATTTTCTTCGGGATTAGGATAGAGTGTGGTACCAACTAATGCCACAGCCACTTTTTGTCCCTGTGCAACATTAGGTGCGCCGCAAACGATTTGCAAAGGTTCAGCTAAGCCTGCATCAACTGTAGTTACTTTTAATTTGTCAGCATCGGGATGTTTATCACATGTTAGCACCTCGCCCACGACTATACCCTCCAACCCACCTTTTACCTCCTCGATCTTCTCTATACTCTCCACTTCGAGACCTGTCTCCGTGAGAATCTTTCCAATTTCTTCGGGTGCGAGAGTTGTATGAACATATTCCTTCAGCCAGTTGTAAGATATCGTCATAGAATAAGCTCCTTAAAATCGTCGCAAAATTACTAATTAATGGCCAAAAAAGAGCCGTCAGATGTCCGCTCCATTAAAAATCAAAAAATGCCATTTGAACTATTTTTGAACACTAGTGTTAAAGTAAATAATGAACTTTGAGCTGCTAAACTTGAAAATGAAAGTTTCTTTTTTAATATTTTTCCAGTTCTTGTGCTTCACTATTAGTGCGCAACAAAAAAACACCCTTAGCGGTTACATTACGGATGCCAAGTCAGGGGAGGCCATTATTGGAGCGAAAGTTTCTGTTCCGAATTTGCGTCAGGGAACCGTTACCAATACCTATGGTTTTTATTCCATTACGCTTGAAAAAGGTACATACACTTTTGAATTTAGCGCGATTGGTCAAAAAACGGAGTCGAGGAATATTGACCTCACTCAGGATGTATCTTTAAGTCTTGAAATGGGATCTGAGCTCTCTGAACTTCAGGAGGTGACCGTTAACGCTAAGAAGAGTGAAAATGTAAACTCTACCAAGATTGGTCAAATAGAACTTGAAGTGGATAAAATAAAAACGCTTCCTGCTTTCATGGGCGAAGTAGATATTGTTAAAACAATACAACTTTTACCCGGCGTATCATCTGTTTCAGAAGGTGGACAGGGATTCTATGTACGTGGGGGAGGTCCGGACCAAAATCTGGTTTTACTAGACGAGGGAGTAGTTTACAACGCTTCTCACCTCTTTGGTTTTTTTTCTGTTTTTAACTCCGATGCTGTCAAAAGTGTAAACCTAATAAAAGGTGGAATGCCTGCAAATTTTGGAGGTCGTATTTCATCCGTTCTAGAGGTGAATATGAACGAAGGGAATTACAAGCGTATCCGGGTAAAAGGTGGTCTCGGAATTATCTCATCACGATTAACAGTGGAAGGTCCGATAAAAAAGGACAGAGGATCATTTATGATTTCGGGGCGCAGAACCTATATCGATATTCTCATGAAGGCCTTTATACCGGATAGCTCACCTTTTGCAGGATCGGGTTATTATTTCTATGATCTAAACTTAAAAATGAATTACAGGCTTGGCGAAAAAGATAAAATTTTTCTAAGTGGCTATTACGGACTAGACAAGTTTTCGTTCAGAAGCACAGCAGACGATTTTAAAGTTGATATACCGTGGGGAAATGGTATTGCCGCCCTACGTTGGAATCACCTTTTCACCAATAAACTTTTCATGAATGTGACAACTACGTTTTCCGATTACAAATTTGGGTTCCTATCAGATCAGGATATATTCAAGTTTTCGTTGAATTCAGGAATTCAGGATGTTGGTGTCAAGACAGATTTCTCCTATTTTCCTAATACACGTCACCGCATCAAATGGGGCGCAGAGCATATATACCACACTTTTACTCCTTCTAGTATTTCAGCTGAGACAGATTCCGTTGTTTTCCTAAATCCCTCCACTGCAGAAAAATTACACAGTCATGAGTCTGCCCTTTATTTTCTTGACGAATTTGATGTTAATGAATTTCTTCGAGTAAACGCAGGATTGCGATACAGCATGTATCAACATGTTGGTCCTTTCACCCGATTCCTTAAAGGAGACGGCATATCTACAAAGGATTCTTCTTTCGATTATTCAAATGGAGAAAGTATCAAATTCTACAACGGTCTTGAACCGAGACTCTCTTTCCGTTGGTTATTGAAAGACAATAGCTCAATTAAAGGAGGTTATGCGTACAATTTTCAGTATGTACATCTCACCTCTTTGAGCGCAGTTTCATTGCCTACCGATATTTGGTATCCCTCTACGGATAAAGCCAAACCACAGCAAGGATGGCAAGCCTCAATTGGTTATTATCGGAATTTTCTGAACGACAAATATGAGGCTTCTGTTGAAATATACTACAAGGGAATGAAAAATCTCATTGAATATGCCGAAGGTGTTTTACCTGGAGATAATGTGAATGATAACACCGATAATTATTTCGTTTTTGGTAATGGATGGGCTTATGGCGCAGAGTTGTTCCTAAAAAAAACATTCGGTAAACTTACCGGTTGGGTAGGTTACACCTGGGCAAAAACGGAGCGTCAATTTCCTGAGATCAATGCAGGAAAGGTCTATCCCGCCAAATATGATCGACGACACGATCTTACGATCGTAGCAGGATATAAGTTGAATGACCGGTGGACCTTTGGATCCTCATTTATTTATGCTACCGGAAACACACTGACACTACCTTCATCATGGTACGTGCAAGATCAACAGCTTTTGTTTAACTATGGTGCACGTAATTCAACTCGAATGGCACCTTATCATCGCCTCGATATTTCAGCAACATTATACGGAAAGACATACAAAACCAAAACAGATGAATCCACAGGAGAAACGATTCAAGTAAAAAAACGATATCAAAGTAATTGGTCGTTTTCTATTTACAATGTTTACAATCGGGCAAATCCATTTTTTCTTTTTGTAGACAATGATGGTGAATTCCTGAAAGGAGATTTCAAGATCACCGTAAAACAGGTTTCTTTGTTTCCAATAATCCCAAGCGTAACATGGAATTTCGAATTTTAAATAGTAAGGCACTTTTTTTATTTCAGTTGTTCTTAGTATCCATGCTCATCTTTTCGTGCACAAAAGAAGTGAAGATCGACATTCCGGGATATGAAGAGCAATTGGTGGTTGATGGATATATCGAACCAGGATCATTTCCAATTGTTCTGATTTCTCGCACCAATGACATTTATGCATCCACCGATTTGAATGCATACCTTAATGGTTTTGTCAATGGGGCAATAGTTTCTATTAACGATGGTACAAAAACCTATCAGTTGGAGGAAATTTGTACTGATAATCTTACTGGGGCTAATCTAGATATAGCTGCGGCCATTTTCGGTATTCCAGCCGAAGAATTAGCAAATTATAATCTCTGTGCCTACACCACTTTAACAAATCCTTTGATAGGAGAGGTAGGAAAAACGTACAATCTAACCGTGTCCTATGAAGGCAAAACCTACACCTCAAGCACAACACTACTGCCCCCTACACCATTGCTAGATCTTTATTGGAAGGAAGCTGCGAACAAACCTGGATTGGGTTGGACCTACGCCAAGTTAGCAGATCCGGCTGGTCAATATGACGCCTATCGATGGGAAGTAAAGTATAAACAGGATATTGCTTTTACGAAAACCTTCAATCCTTTCTTTGACGACACATTTTTTGATGGTTTAACTTTTGAATTTCCTTATGAGAATCCAATGAACAAGAACGACGAATCGGTTCCCGAGGAAATACGAGGGTATTATAAAAAAGGCGACACAGTTATCGTTAAACTCTCCAAATTAGGCAAGGAATCATTCAATTTCTTTGAAAAGAAATATGCGCAGTTGAGTTCAGGTGGTAATCCATTTGCCACACCAACTAATATTCCCACGAACATAAAGGGCGGTGCACTAGGAGTTTGGGTGGGTTTTTCTCCTTTTTACGATACATTGATCTGCAAGCCATAAGCGAGCAATCAATAATATTTTTTAACAATCAAATAATTTTCGACGTAATCTTTAACTCCTTCTTCGAGTGTGTAGAAGGGTGTTTGGTATCCCTTTGAGATCAGTTTAGACATATCCGCTTCCGTAAAATACTGGTATTTATCGCGAATATCGTCCGGTGTATCTATAAAGGTGATATTCTCTTCCACACCGAGACTTTTGAAGGTGTTTTTGGTTAGATCCAAAAAGGAGCGTGCATTTCCGGATCCTAGGTTGTAAATTCCGGATTGCGGTTTGTGCTCCATAAGGAAAAGGATCACGTTTACAACATCCTTAACGTATACAAAGTCACGCAACTGACCACCATCTGTATAGTTTGGATTATGAGATCTGAAAAGCTTCATACCACCGGTCGAGCGGATCTGGTTGAAGGCATGAAAGATCACACTCGCCATGCGTCCTTTATGGTACTCATTGGGACCATATACATTGAAGAACTTTAATCCTGCCCAGAAAGGAGGCTCGATTTTCTGATTCAGCACCCATTTATCGAAATCATTCTTGGAGTCTCCGTAAGGATTGAGTGGTTTCAATTGAGGTAGTACATTATGATCGTCTTTATATCCAAATTCACCCAAACCATAAGTAGCAGCTGAACTTGCATATACCAATGGAATATTAAACCGAACACATGCTTCCCAAACCGATTTAGAATAATTCAGATTGAGTTCGTCAAATACTGCTACACTGAATTCCGTCGTATCAGTGCGCGCACCGAGGTGAAAAATAAACTCCACTTCTGATCCAAAATCATCAAGCCATTTTATAAAATCCTTCCGGCCGACTTTGGCTAGTATTGTTTTCCCCTCAAGATTACCCTCTTTTTCTGTCTTCGAGAAATCGTCAACCACCACAATGTCTGTGTAACCTGATTGATTCAGTTTACTTACAAGACAACTTCCAATAAAACCTGCTGCTCCTGTGACGATAATCATTCTATTTCAATTTGAAGGTTTGAGATTTTGAAGATTCGAAGATTTTGAACCCTCATTCGCTTCTGGTAACTAAAACAATCCGTTGATCTCAGCGTCGATGGCACTGATGATCTTACCAAGATCCTCCTGACTTTCAGGGAAACGGTTGTTATCCACATCAACGATCAGCAATTTTCCTTTGTCGTAAGTAGAAATCCACGCCTCATAACGTTCATTCAAACGTTTCAAATAGTCAAGACGAATACTTTCTTCATATTCTCTTCCTCGCTGTTGAATCTGATTAACCAATGTTGGAACGCTTGCCCTCAGATAAATCAAAAGATCGGGAGAGGAAACGAACGAATCCATAAGATTAAACAATGAAAAATAATTCTCAAAATCACGGGTAGTCATCAATCCCATCGAATGCAGGTTCGGAGCAAAAATAAATGCATCTTCATAGATCGTACGGTCCTGAATAACATTCTTTTCTGTTTCCTTGATCTCCTGTATCTGTGTGAATCTACCGTTAAGATAATATATTTGGAGATTGAACGACCAACGTTGCATATCCTCATAAAAATCATTTAGATATGGGTTTTGCTCCACATCTTCAAAATGCGTTTCCCATCCGTAATGTTTTGCCAGCATCTTTGTTAGAGTGGTCTTTCCGGAACCGATATTTCCAGCGACAGCGATATGCATAAATCAAGGATTTTAGACCGCCTAAATTACAATAATTGACAGAATTAGCGCGCGTTTTTAAAAGCGTATTTAAAAATTTTATCAGCTGTTCGGAAATAGTATATATCACCAACTTTTTTAAATTCAACAACCTGTTCAACAGGTACTTTCACTGCCTTTTCATTACTCCCATTGAGATCCTGACTGATCAATTCATTATTTTCTAACCAATAGAAACGTTTTCCTGATGGAATGCAATCAACAATCGTAAGGGCATCCATTCCAAAATCAAGTTCATTCAATAAGGTACCATATATATCAAATTCAAAGAATTTCCCTGAACCGATCAAAAAAAGATGCCCATTATTCTCAACTATTCGGCTGATATCAGCTAAGTTAAGAACACCTTTCAAATTTCGCACTTCCTGAAACTGCATTTTACCCGCCAGGTCAAGCAGCAGTAGACGTGAATTTAATTGATCTAACACCCATATTTTCTCCGGTTGTGAAGACGTGGTTACCAACGAGGCATTTACAATCGTGTAATCAGACAAATCTACCAAGTCTTCGCTCATGGTTAGGGTATTATCGAGCAGACATAATACCTGCTGATCTTCAGAGAAAAGCACCAATTTCATCGTATTGATAGGCAAAATTTCCTTCACCTGACCGAGGGATTTAATACTTTGGGAGAATTTTTTTGCCCCCGTAGAATCGAATTTGGTGATCATCCTATTGTCTACAACATATACATTATGTAGAATGTCCGTATTCCAGACTGCATCATTTTCTATCGAATACTCCTTTATATAAGTCCAATTGGAAAGTCTATCCTGCGCATGGACTAACAAACTACCAAATAAAGCTATAATGTATAACACCTTCATACTGTTGTCGCTTTTTTAGATGATAGAAACGTCAAGAATTGCTCCACAAATTCTCGGTTATTCGAAAGGCGTATTATTTTATTCTGACCACCGAGCTTTCCTTTGGATTTTAACCAGGAATCAAATGATCCTGAACTCATATTATGAATAATAGGAGCTTTCAAGACAAAATTCTGATAACGTTTAGCATCGTAATCGGAATTCAATTCTCTTAATTTTTCATCCAATAACGAACTAAAACGATTTATATCATCTGGCTCCTCAGAAAACTCAATGTACCATTCATGTGCACCGGTTTCAACGCTATTCATGAATTTTGGTGCAACTGTGTAATCTTTAATTACTGCTCCTGTTTTGGCGCATGCATGTCCGATGGCCCTTTCGGCATTATTCACAATCAATTCTTCACCAAATACATTAATAAAACTTGTAGTTCGACCAGTAATATGAAAACGAAAGGGTTCGACAGAATTAAAGCGAATGGTATCACCCACGATATAACGCCACAATCCACCGTTAGTAGAAATCACCAAAGCATAATTCACACCCACCTCTACTTCAGAAAGATCGACCACCTTCTTCGAATTTACACCTTCAAAGTACTGTATTGGAATAAATTCATAGAAGATACCATAGTCTAACATGAGAAGTAAATATGTAGAATCGATCTGATCCTGAATTCCGAAGAATCCTTCAGAAGCATTATACGTTTCTACATAATGCATAGTAGGATCTGGTATTAATTCTTTAAAATAAGAACGATAAGGATCAAAACTCACCCCACCATGCATGAACAATTCTAAATTCGGCCACACATCCTTTAGATTGGACTTACCGCTCAATTCGAGAATGCGTTTAGCGAGGACCATTGTCCAACTAGGCACTCCTGCCAAAATATACACATCCTCATCTATCGTTTCATTTGCCATACGCTCAATCTTCTCCTCCCACTGACTTAACAATGCTGTTTCTTTGGAAGGTGTTCTACGGATTTCTGCCCACCAAGGAAGATTCTTGACAATAATAGCCGAAAGATCTCCGAAATAGGAATCAGCAGTCAACTGGTTGACTTGAGCACTTCCACCTACGATCAGGTGCTTGCCATTATACAACTTTCGGTTCGGTAAATTATGATAATAGAGCGCCAATAGATCTTTACCACCTTTGTAATGACAATCTTCCAGTGATTCCTTTGTAACAGGAATGAATTTACTTCGCTGTCCAGAAGTGCCTGATGATTTTGCGAACCATTTGGTTTCCGTAGGCCAAAGCAAGTTTTGTTCTCCTTTCATCAATCGATTAACAAAAGGCTCGATATCTGAATACTCTTGCAAAGGAACACGAGTTCTGAACTGCTCATAGGTTCGAATTTCATTGTAAGCATACTGTTTCCCCCATGCCGTCTCCTGTGCTAATTGGGTCAATTTTTCCATCCATTCGCGCTGAACGTCCAGCGGATACTTACGAAAGAGGTCGATCTGATGGATTCTTTTTTTAATGATCCAAGCAAAAATGGAGTTAAAAGGCATAAGCGTTGTTCCGAACTCAAAGTAAACAAAAAAGCCATTCACAATGGAATGGCTTGTCATATTTTGTTTGAAAAGGGGATTATCCCCAAATCAAAACAGATGCGATAACGGCCAATGCAAAGATCGTATAGATCGTTCCTACTGCTGCGGTTGAACCTTCGAAGAAATTATCTGGCATAACTTAAATTTTGACGAAGTTAAAAAATTATCCGAAATCAGTCTCTTGAACCAAGTATTCGCAGGAGCGACAAAAACAAGTTTACAAACAAAATATAGAGTTGTAAACCACCAATCAATGCCAGTTTACTTCTTTGTAATTCAGAAATACCAGCATTTTCGGAAAGAGCCTTCAACTGCTGCATGTGATAAGCAGTCAAACCAGTGAACACAAATACGCCCAACACTGAAATGATAAAATCAAGCATACTGTTACCTAGAAATATATTAACGATTCCGGCAATGAACATACCTATAAAGACCATGTAAAGTAAACTTCCAAACTTTGTCAAATCAGTTTTGGTGGTATACCCGAGAACAGCCATCCCGGCAAATGCTCCTGCTGAAACGAAAAAGGTCATTGCAATTGCAGACAAATTGTAAACCAGAAAGATCGTACTTAAACTTAAGCCCATCAGTGCAGAGTAAGCGATGAACAGACCAAGTAATAATCCCATGGACAATCGATCATATGCCCACTGAATTACCATACCCAACACCAAAGGAGAAAAAACGACCACCCACATAATTGGTGAGATGCCTGTCCCAGTTGCATTAATAAAATACTTGGCGAAAAATTCGGGTGTCCCACACGAATAAGCTATTAATCCTGAAATTCCTAACGCTCCGAACATATAACTGTATACGCTTCGGAAAAACTCACGTGAAATCTCACGTGTATAACCGTCTTGAGAATGAATGAAATTGTTGTCCATTGTTAATGTAATTTAGCTTGTACTAAGTTAATAAATTCTTTTCTTGTTGCATCGTTATTCAAGAATAAACCTGTGAAGGCACTGGAAGTGGTCACAGAATTCTGTTTTTGAACGCCCCGCATCTGCATGCACATATGTGCACATTCCATCACCACAGCAACACCCTTTGGGTTCAATGTTCTTTGAATACAATCACGGATTTCAATGGTCAAACGCTCCTGCACCTGAAGTCTTCGTGCATACGCATCCACGACCCTTGGAATTTTACTCAACCCAACGATCTTTCCGTCAGGCACATATGCCACATGGGCTTTTCCGAAAAATGGAAGCATGTGATGCTCACACATCGAATAGACCTCTATATCCTTAACAATCACCATTTCAGAGTATTCTTCATGGAAAATGGCCTGCTTGACAAGTTCATCCGGATTCAATCCGTAGCCATGCGTCATGAATTGCATAGCCTTTGCTACACGTTCAGGGGTTTTCAAGAGTCCTTCGCGAGCTGGATCTTCTCCGAGATTTTTGAGAATCTCCTCGTAGTGTTCTGATAATCGGTAGGTCACCGCATCATTATAGGTTTCTTCTTTCACAAAATTCAATTCCATACAAGGTTAGAACACTTTACACTTAAAATGGTTCTTTTCCTCCGTAATATTCGACAAAGTTGTTTTCTGTTTCTACAAGCTTGATCTTCACCAACTCTCCACCTGCTGCTGCAATGGGCACTTTGATGCGTTCCCAAATCTGGATGGCCATATTTTCAGTTGAAGCCAGCATCCCTTTCAGAAAAGGCACATCAAGATTAAGATTTTTGTGATCAAGAGGTTCAATTACTTCCTCTTTTAAAATAACGCTAAGATCCTTTAAATTAATCACAAATCCCGTATCCGGACTCGGTTCACCTTTCACAGTTACGAAAATCTGGAAATTATGCCCGTGCCAATTCTTATTGCTACATTTCCCAAATACTTCCCAGTTTTTCTCCTCACTCCAGTCCTCTCTCCATAACTTATGAGCGGCATTAAACGTTTCTCTTCTTGTAATGTAAATTTTGCTCACATCATTCAATTAGAGCGCAAAGATAACTGTTTTCTTGGTTGGGATTCTGTACAGATCTTCTTATTGTTCTCCCATGACCTGACTTCAAATTGCGCTAATTATAAACTTTTCCGCTCGTTCCAAAAGCTCTCCAGGCTCTGCACCTGAAATTCCCATACCATAGCGACTGGCATCAAAATCGGCGAACCATTCTGATATTTCTGGGTATTTAGGATGACTTCGTAAACTAGAAAGCAGTTCTGCTCTGTTCAAGGTTGGATTATTTGAAAGCCTTCTAAGTGCAGTAAGAACAGATTTTTCAATTTGAACAAAAAATTCGCTTGAATCACCGGATTCTATTGCATTACGCGCAAATTTCAAATTGTCACTTGCGCCCATTTCAGCGCTTTTTTGTACAAATGGTTTCGCTTGAACCTGGGTTTCTTCGGTCAGATTTACCGATGTTCTTTGTTTGCGTCTGTCTCTAAAAAGTTTAATCGAAAGGAGTGCAAAAAGAGCGGTCAGAACAATCCATATCCAATTTGGGAGAAATGTATCTTCATCGGCTCTGTTCTCTGATCGATCAGCTTTGTGAAACGACTCTTCACCAACCCTCCCGTTCGCAGGATTTCCAGTCGATGCTATGGATGGGTCAGAAGGAATTTTCAAGTTATCACCGGTCGCTTTCGTTTGCACATATCGAACCTTGTCAGGATCAAAATAACTTAGGGAAAAATCTGGTATCTCCAAATCTCCGCTTCTCGTCGCCTTTAGGTGATACGTATAGATGATCTTTCCTTTGGCTCCATCGTTTCCAAATGAAAATGCCTCCTTCACCTCAGGATCGCCGTACAGTTCCAATCCCTCAGGAAGTGTAAGTTCAGGAAAACTTAATAAATGTAAATTCCCCGTACCGGAAATAGTGCGTGTCAGGGTAATTATTTCGCCTCGTTTGATCTCACTCGAAGAGATCTTTTGTGTAATACTAAACGTACCCACGCCACCCGTAAAATTATTTGGCGCGTCCTTCGGTAGCGGTTTTACGTCAATAGTTAAAGGAGCAGAGGTTAGTGCAAAACTTTCAAACCCACGCATGAGTAACATTTCAAACGGTGATACTTTCATTTTTCCGGAAGTCAAAGGAAAGATCAGTTGTTTGTCGTAGGAAAAGCTGTAGTAATCTGCTCTTCCGATACGTTCTTCCTTCAAAGCGATCTGTTCGGATTCGTCATCGAGATCATGTTTTTCTCCCGATCCTTCTGCTTGATAGGGTTGGTAACCTTCGAGATGAGAGGGCGAGAAGCGCGCCAAGATCTTTGCAGAAAGTAGTAAAGGTTCGCCCTCATACACGGAGCGCTTGGATGCCTGGATGACGCCAAAAGCCGGTTGCGAAAGTTGTCTGTAGGAGTAGCGCTGTTCATTATTGGTCGGCACTTCTTCTTTTCTGATCGATATACTGGC
>JBIITO010000178.1:0-2916 GCA_044340465.1 Crocinitomicaceae bacterium
ATCGGAATGCATACTTCCTTTTTCAGGGATGGTTTGGCATTGTTTGACGATGTGCCATACCGACATTATTTCACCTTAAAAGAAGCATTAGCAGAACTAAAAAATGAAAAACTGGACGCCGATGTGGTAATCTATTCCCTGCACCCGACAACAGTTCGTGCTAAAAATCATTTTGGAATGGGTGTCGATGCTTCTGAACTTAAAATGCTGCCAAAAGGAAGGTCCACAGTACTGGTTTTCTTTGGGAATCCGCTGTATTTCTCTGATCAGAATTCGCTCACAGGTTTTGATGCAGCCTTGATGGCCTATGAGAACAATCGTTTTTCACAAAATGCTGCAGCGCAACTAATATATGGAGCAATGCCTGCTTCCGGTAAATTAGCTGTTTCATTAAATACATCAATGCCTCATGGATTTGGATTGACTATCAATTGGGCGGGCAGACTCAAGTTTTCTCAACCGGAAGAAATAGGAATTGCCTCCTCCAAACTGAATGAGATCGATCGAATTGCGGAAAATGCCATTACCAAAGGTGCCTTCCCGGGATGTCAGGTAGTTGTTGCTGTGAAAGGAAAGATCATTTATCGAAAATCCTTCGGTAAGCCGACGTATGAAAGTGCTGACAGCGTTACAAATACCGATTTATACGATCTGGCTTCCGTTTCTAAAATAGCAGGTTCCACAGTGGGGGTAATGCATTTGCAGTCCAACGGAACGTTCAGTCTGGATAAGAAATTGTCGGACTATCTTCCTGAGTTGACTTCCGGTTCTGAGTATGGAAAGATCGTTCTACGTGAAATGATGGCACATCAGGTAGGATTGACTCCATGGATCCCTTTTTATAAACGGACCTTGAAAAATGGTGCTCCGGATCCTTCTCTTTATGTGAATGAACGAAAAGAAGGTTACACGCAGCAAGTTGCCAAAGATTTATTCATTCGTAATTCGTATACAGATTCGATTTATGAGCAAATTCTTCAAACACCATTGGGACAAAAGAAATATGAGTACTCCGACCTTGGATACTATTTTATAAAGAAGATCCTGGAAAAAGAATCCGGAAGACAATTTGAAAATTACTTGAGCGAAGAAATCTACAAGCCGATGGGGTTAAGAACAATGTGTTATCGTCCTTTGCAGCATTTCAACAAAAATCAGATCATGCCTACAGAAGATGACCAGGCTTTTCGTAAACAGTTGATCCATGGGTATGTGCACGATCCGGGAGCGGCAATGTTAGGTGGGGTAGGTGGTCATGCCGGAATGTTTGCAAATGCTACAGACTTAGCTTCTCTAATGCAACTCCTCTTGAATAAAGGAACCTATGGCGGAGTGAGCTATTTGAAAACGGAAGTGGTAGAAGAATTTACCAAGGCTCAATGTCCCGGAAATCGCAGAGGAGCTGGTTTTGATCGTCCTTCAGCAAGTGGCGGTGGACCTTGCCATTCTGCAGCATCGCAATTAAGTTACGGTCATAGCGGCTTTACAGGTACGCTCGTATGGTCGGATCCAAAATATGGGATCAATTATGTCTTTCTTTCCAACCGTGTTTGTCCTGATCAGGGTAACTGGAAGATCCGTGATATGAATATACGCACAGAAATACAGCGCGTCATTTACGAAGCGGTATTGGATGGGCGTAATTAAAATGTAGCTGCTCTATATTCTATTTGTCTGCCGACCTCAGGCAAGAATTGATATAACTGATTAACTTTAGGTGATTAATTAAAGAATGAAGATCGGAATTGTATTGTATCCAACCTTTGGAGGAAGTGGGGTTGTCGGAACTGAACTTGGAAAAGCTCTTGCTGCTAAAGGTCATGAAATTCATTTTATTACCTACTCTCAGCCGGTCAGACTTGGAAGTTTTCGCGAAAACATCTTCTACCATGAGGTATCTGTTAGCGACTATCCATTATTTGAATACCAGCCGTATGAGACCGAGTTGACCAGTAAAATGGTAGACGTAGTAAAGTATGAGAAGCTTGATTTACTGCATGTACATTATGCCATTCCACATGCTTCTGCTGCTTACATGGCTCAACAAATATTGAAAGCACAAGGAATCACTATTCCATTTATCACAACACTGCACGGGACAGACATTACGTTAGTTGGAAAAGATCCTTCTTTCGAGCCGGTAATTTCCTTTTGTATCAATGCTTCTAATGCCGTTACTGCTGTTTCAGAGAGTTTGAAGAATGACACCCTGACGCATTTTGATACAACACGGGAAATCCACGTCATTCCTAATTTTATTGCTCCCAACCTAGAGCCGAGCGCAGCTTCTGCGGATGTACGAAGAAAATATGCATGCGACGGAGAAATGATCTTGAGTCACGTGTCTAATTTCCGCAAGGTAAAAAGGGTAGAGGATGTAGTTCGTGTGTTTCATATTGTGCGTCAAAATATACCTTCAAAGCTTATTCTTGCAGGGGATGGACCAGAACGTCACAGTTTGGAACGTTTGGTGCGCGAACTGGGTCTTGGTCATGATGTTATATTTCTAGGTAAAGTTCGCGATACGGCACATGTTTTAGAGATCAGTGATGTCTTTTTATTGCCTTCTGAAACGGAAAGTTTTGGTCTGGCCGCACTTGAAGCGATGGCGATGGGGGTTCCTGTAATTTCTTCGAATACGGGGGGGATTCCTGAGGTTAACGTGCATGGTGTTTCGGGATATTTATCCGATGTAGGTGATGTGGAAGATATGGCGCAAAACACGTTGAAATTGCTGACTGATCCATCTTTATTGAGTGAATTTAAAGACCAAGCGTTGAGACGTGCACACGAGTTCGATCTGGATAAGATCTTGCCTTTGTATGAGGGGCTTTATTTTTCTTTAGTTCCTTAAAAAGAATAAAAAAGGCCGGTCAATCCGGCCTTTTGATGTTATTCAGATTCCTAACTACATGA
>JBIITO010000179.1:0-2868 GCA_044340465.1 Crocinitomicaceae bacterium
ATATAGAATTGTTTTTAAAGGTTTTGAATACCGTTCTTATTACATGCAAGAAGGACAAACAAAATATGAAACCTATCCTTTAGAAGATCTCTATTTTAAACTGAAACAAAATGAAAAGGTTAATGAGCAACAAGTATATTTTTTCGAAAACATAAACACTATTATCAATGACGTAGAAAAAATATTTTACACTGATATAATGAGGACTATCAAAACAGAAGATTTGTAGTGTGAAAGAACCTTTTTGCTATTCTTACCATTAATTTTAATAGAATTCGATTAAATTTCGATGCCCGAAAGATTATTCACTTGTCAACCCAGTTTAAAAGCTTCGCCTTCGCTTCTCCTACTACTTTGGTCAATTCTTCCAAAGAAGCCCGCTGAATCGCCGAAACTGTTTTAAAGTGTTTCAAGAGCTGTTTCTGGGTTTTTGGACCGATACCAGGAATGTCTTAAAAGCGCCGAAGAAAGCGAAATGTACTCCGTCCGTTGTGGAGTGGCATAACTCCAAAACGGAACGGTCATTTTTTTAGGTTAACGAGTGTCTTTGCTACGGCATCCCGCAAGGCAGGTTTTACGGATACTTCATCTGCAAATGTTCGCCAACCTTGTACAACTTCATTGATCTGATCTATTATCTCTGCTGCTTTTTTGCACTGAATGGATTTCCCAACCACTAGTAAATCTGCTTTAGTGATATCCTTTCGCTTACCATTGATACTCAAGGCATGTTGACTCACCCATTCGCTTCCAGGACGATAGGCGTGGCATAAGTCATATGCAGGCGCGAGTTCCCATTTGCCTCCGTGCCTCAAAAGAAAGGAAAAATTCTTCGTGTGGTCGTCACAATTCCGTGCAATGACATTAAAGACCATTCTTCGGAAGAGCTGTTCGGCATCTGCATAAGTGAGTTTTAATTCGCGCATACATTGAAAGAGTTGCTCATAACTGAAACTGGCTACTTGATTGTAATCAAAATGCTTTAATGCACAGAAGGTTTGTACATGGTGTTTCATGTGTACCCCTTCACGGTCAAATCGTTTAGTCATAAAATGTGCTCTGCCGTTCTCTTCCAGTAACCGTGATGGCATCATGTGAATTCCGCAAGCCTTGGCCATGTTGTAATAGGCCATTTCTACGTTGCCATAGCCGTGACTGCTTCCCAACTGTACATCACTTACGCCATCGAGTTTGATGAGCCAATGCTCGAAGCCCTTTGGAGCTGCGGTTTGTCCGGACCGTACCTCTCCTGTTTTTTCATTCCATGCGATTACGGCTTTTGGCCGCGCCCCTCCGGCAGATGTTCCAATTTTTAAAATCTCCAAAACAGCTTGTTCTTCCTCTTTATCCAGATGGGCGGCAAATGCTTCCCGCTGTTCAAGCATTTTTTGCGCCGTTGCCACCAAACTATCGATCTCTACGGAAAACGTTCGTTTTTCCTGATTCAGCTTAGCCGGTTCAAATTCCAGTGCTCCCATGCCGCGCCTACCAATAAAACAAAGCATTTCTACAGGATTCATACTGTCTAAAGGTCTTCCCTGTTGTGCCAGCCAAATGTTAATCAATTGGTTCCCATATTTATCGGGCAATGCATCAGCTAACAATCCTGGCAATCCTTTGAAGGTGTCGTAAGCAGTATTTCTATCCGCGCGAAGTTCGGGAAAAAAAAACCGGTTCCTGTTATCAGAAATCGGCATTTTGAGCGGTGAGATGTCCCATTCTAATCGCTTGAATTTTGGGTCGTATTCAAACACGGCTATCCCACGTTCTGCATCCCATGCCACTGCGCCGACTAATTCATTCCATATTTTCACTTCAGCTAAGACCATGGCTTACCAGTTTGGTTCATTTTTATTTTCACCACTTTTAAATTTACCTCTGGCCCGTTGGCGCTTTTCTTTCTGCTGTTTCAGAAGGGCCAGTGGACTGATCGTATCTCTTACTTCAAACGCCGCCAGGACAGATAATTGATCTAAAACACGCAAGACCTGAATGAGCGTGGCAACCGTTACTGTTTCACCCCTTTCAAGCAAACTTAATGTAGAACGACTTATTCCCGCTGCCGTTGATAGTTCACTCTGCGTTTTGTTCTGCTCCATTCGGTGTTGCCTGACAAATGTCCCGATGTACTCAGCTAGTGCCTTGTCGCTCATGGACGCCCATTCTATGAATGAAATATCAGTCATAATATATTTTTAATGTTTATAACGAATGAAAAATCATTCAAATATAGTACAATCGAATCAAATTATGTCCGTTTTTATGGACATATACTTGAAAAGTGTCCATTTTACAGTTCAATGCATTCCTATATCGTGCTCATTGGCCTACTTGTCAATTGCCCATTCCCTTCACCAACCTCGCTTTTGCTGTCCCAATTATAGCTGCCAACTCTTCCAGGCTTGCATTTTGTATAGCCGATACCGTCTTAAATTCTTTCATGAGGCCTTGTTGTGTCTTCGGGCCAATGCCGGGAATATCTAACAATTCAGACGTAAGACTTGCCTTACTGCGTTTGTTGCGGTGATGTGTGATCCTAAATTGTTGGGTGTCTGCCTTAAACTAAATTACCTTTAAACTCTCCGACCGCTTGTCTATGCAGATCGGTAAAGTATCCTCGCCCCGCAGGCAATCCATTTGAATCGTTAAAATCTTATAATCATTGTATTATTTAAAAACTAATACAAAAATCCAAACATCCAAAGTGGTAGTTGCCCTCCAACCGGAAACTCCAAATCATCGTTAACCACCCGGGCATTTTCAATACCGAGAATCTGTTTTTTTGATTTATTCTTGCCGCCTACTTCAAATGTATATTTGTTATCAACGAAAAAATCTCCCTGTTTTGGCATTTGAACAGTACACTTT
>JBIITO010000016.1:0-30765 GCA_044340465.1 Crocinitomicaceae bacterium
CACGAACACCCAACCCAGGCCCTCTTGGATGCTTTTTCGATCCGTGAACGTCTTGGTTCTGTTGAAGGAAAAAAAGTAGTGATCGTAGGAGATATTCTTCACAGTCGCGTTGCTCTGTCAAACATTTATTGCCTGCAAAAAATGGGGGCCGAGGTGATGGTTTGCGGGCCAACAACGCTTATACCGAAGTATATTCATGAACTCGGAGTAAAAGTGGAACATAATCTGCGTGCAGCATTGGAATGGTGTGATGTGGCTAATATGTTGCGGATTCAGTTGGAACGTCAGGACATCAAATATTTCCCTTCCCTTCGCGAATATTCCATGCAATTTGGACTAAACAAAGAAATTCTTGATTCGCTAGACAAGGAGATTATCGTCATGCATCCCGGGCCGATTAACAGGGGGGTCGAAATTACAAGTGATGTAGCAGATTCTAAGCAATCCATTATTTTGCAGCAGGTTGAAAACGGTGTTGCTGTGCGCATGGCTGTCATTTATTTGCTGGCTGCAAAAATCGAACGTCAGTAAAAAATTAGTACATTTGGACAAACACAAACAATGAACTTCGAAACCTCTCATACAAAGAACGAAGCTGTTGTGAAGACAAAAGTGGAAAAACTCGATGCTTCCAATGCTTCTGAGCTAAAGGCCGAATTGACTTTGTTGAATAAGCAGGGTGTCAATAATGTCGTGATTGATATGGCGTACACGAAGTATTGTGATTCTTCCGGACTGAGTGCAATTTTAATGGCAAATAGGCTTTGTAAGGATACGAATGGTCATTTTGCTTTGTGTGGACTTCAGGATAGTGTGTATAAACTTGTACAGATCGCTCAGCTCGATAAGGTATTGCTTATTACCGAAGATCAGCAAACAGCTTTGGAAGCCATTCGAAAGTGAGTTTTGAAGTTACTATTTTAGGCAGCGGTGCTGCTATTCCAACTTTACGAAGAAATCCAACAGCACAATACGTTATATGTAATGATCGCCATATTCTGATCGATTGTGGTGAAGGTACGCAAATGCAAATGCGTCGATTTGGGGTTCGTTTTCAAAGAATTTCACACATTTTTATCTCACACCTGCACGGTGATCATTTCTTTGGATTGGTTGGATTATTGAGTACCATGCATTTGATGGGGAGAGATAAAGGGATAACCATTTATGGTCCACCTCAATTGGAGCAGGCCGTGCGACTGCAACTGGAATTAGGTGGTGCTAAACCAGATTTTGAATTGAATTTTATTACCACATCATCAAAGGAGTATCAGGTGCTTTTTAGTGATAAAATGATAGAGATCAGTTCGATTCCTTTGAAGCACAGTATTCCAACAACGGGTTTTATTATCAGAGAAAAGCAAAAAGACCGAAATCTGAACAGTGAAAAAATTAAAGGAAGTGGACTGGGAATCGAACATTTCCCTAAACTAAAACGAGGTGAAGATGTAATTTTGGAAACAGGTGAGTTACGAAGGTCTGTTGATTACACCTTTGATCCAAAGCCAGCACATTCTTATGCATTTTGTTCCGATACGGCGTATATGCCTGCTCTTTCTAATGTAGTACTTGGTGTAGATGTGTTATATCACGAGGCAACATTTACCGAAAAGGATAGCGATCGGGCCAAAGCTACCTTCCATTCAACAGCTAAGCAAGCTGCCTTGATAGCCAAGGAGGCGAACGTAAAAAAACTTTTGCTGGGACATTTAAGTGCGCGCTATTCCGACATTGAAGATCATTTAAAAGAAGCCAACGAGATCTTTCCGGATACTGAAATAGTGGAGGACGGTTTGCTTATTCATATTGCATAGGTTTTTCAACCGAATTTAGTTCAAAAGTCACTGTGGATCCGCGTGTTTCAGCACGGATCATTCTTTAAATTTGTTAGTTAGCGTCCAACAATGTTCATTATGGCTGAAAATCAATATACAGAAGACAATATCCGCTCGCTTGACTGGAAAGAACATATCCGGTTAAGACCAGGGATGTATATCGGAAAGTTGGGTGATGGTGCAGCTGCGGATGATGGGATTTACATCCTTGTGAAAGAGGTAGTGGATAACTGTATTGACGAGTTTGTGATGGGGAACGGAAAGCGGGTTGATATTCGTGTGAAAGATGGGAAAGTTTCTGTTCGCGATTATGGTCGTGGTATTCCATTAGGGAAGGTGATTGATTGTGTTTCGCAGATCAATACAGGAGGAAAATACGATTCAAAAGCCTTTAAGAAATCTGTTGGATTGAACGGTGTAGGTACAAAAGCTGTTAATGCCTTGTCTGCGCATTTTATGGTTTATTCGGTTCGTGATGGGGAGAAAAAGCAGGCTTCCTTCGTACGTGGCGAATTGATTGAAGAATTGCCGGTGACCAAATGCGATGAGCAGAATGGAACTTATGTAGAATTTATTCCGGACGATACGATCTTCAAGAAGTTTGCTTTCAAGACGGCCTACCTGGATAAGATGATGTGGAATTACTGCTATCTGAATAGAGGTTTGGCAATCTATTTCAATGGCGAGAAATACCAGTCAAAAGATGGTTTGAAGGATTTACTTGAAAATAATATGGACGGTGATCCGCTGTATCCAATCATTCATTTGGAAGGCGAAGATATTGAGGTGGCATTCACGCATGGTAAGACCTATGGAGAAGATTATTATTCTTTTGTGAATGGTCAGCATACCACGCAAGGTGGTACACATCAAAGTGCTTTCAGGGAATCCGTAGCGAAAGTGATCCGTGACTTCTATAACAAAAATTATGAACCCTCCGATATTCGACAGTCGATTGTTGCTGCAATTGCCGTAAAAGTGATCGAGCCGGTCTTTGAATCGCAGACCAAAACCAAATTAGGTTCACAGGAGATCGAACCGGGAGGTAAATCGATGCGTGCGTTTGTTAATGATTTTTTAAAGGAAAGTTTAGATAATTATCTGCATCGCAACTCGGATGTGGCAGAATTGATCGAGCGGAAGATAAAACAATCCGAGCGTGAACGTAAGGAATTATCAGGTATTCGAAAACTAGCCCGCGACAGAGCGAAGAAAGCTAGTTTACACAATAAGAAATTAAGGGATTGTCGTATTCATCTTACGGACTTAAAAGACGAACGACGCGAAGAAACGACTTTGTTTATTACAGAGGGAGATTCAGCGAGTGGATCGATAACAAAATCCAGAGATGTAAATACGCAGGCCGTATTCTCTTTACGAGGTAAGCCTTTAAATTGTTATGGGTTAACAAAAAAAGTCGTTTACGAAAACGAAGAGTTCAACTTGATTCAAGCGGCGCTTGATATTGAAGAGGAGATGGATAATCTTCGTTACAACAACATCGTGATTGCCACAGACGCCGATGTCGACGGTATGCATATTCGTATGTTATTGTTAACTTTCTTTTTACAGTTCTTTCCTGATTTGGTGAAACGAAATCATGTGTATGTTTTACAGACACCACTATTCCGTGTACGAAATAAAAAGAAGACCATTTATTGCTATTCCGATGAAGAACGAAGAAATGCCATAGAAGAATTGGGTAAAAATCCTGAGATCACACGTTTCAAAGGTCTTGGTGAAATTTCTCCGGATGAGTTCAAACATTTTATCGGAGACGATATCCGTCTGGAACCTGTTATCCTATCGAAAGATGCATCCATCGATTCGATCCTATCCTACTTCATGGGTAAAAATACACCGGAACGCCAGGATTTTATCATAGATAATTTACGCGTCGAGAAGGATTTAGCTGAAGAGCTAAGTGAAGAGTCAACGGCTTCAGAATCCGAGGATAACCTTGAAAAAGCATCGTAATTATGGCAGAGGACGAATTGGAAGGAACACAAGGACAAGACGATATCAATCCGTTTGAGAACAAATCTGTGGATGATAAGATCATTCCATTGGGTGGTTTGTATGAAAACTGGTTTCTGGATTATGCAAGTTATGTGATCCTTGAGCGTGCAGTGCCATCGTTATTTGATGGCTTGAAACCGGTTCAGAGGCGAATCCTGCATTCTATGAAGGAAATGGATGATGGACGCTACAATAAGGTGGCAAATATCATCGGAAATACGATGAAATACCACCCACATGGTGATGCTTCCATAGGTGATGCACTCGTTCAGCTCGGACAGAAGGATTTGCTGATCGATTGTCAGGGTAACTGGGGAAATACCCTTACCGGTGACGGTGCTGCGGCTGCGCGATACATCGAGGCACGCTTATCGAAATTTGCCTTACATGTCGTATTTAATCCAAAAACGACTACTTGGTTGAGTAGTTACGATGGTCGTAACAAAGAACCGGAACAACTTCCTGTCAAATTCCCATTATTGCTAGCTCAGGGAGGAGAAGGTATCGCTGTAGGGATGGCATGTAAGTTCTTGCCGCATAATTTTAATGAATTGATCGATCAGTCGATCAATCATTTGAGAGGTAAAAAAGTAGAGATTCTTCCAGACTTTCCAAATGGTGGAATGGCTGATTTTTCCAACTACAATGACGGAGTTCGTGGAGGAAAGGTGCGTGTAAGAGCCAAGATCAAAAAGTTGGATAATAAAACTTTGGTTATCAATGAGATTCCATTTGGGACAACGACTGGTTCTTTGATCGAATCGATCATTAAAGCGAATGACAAGGGGAAGATCAAGATCAAAAAGATCGAGGATAACACGGCAGCTGAAGCTGAAGTGATCATTCATCTGGCTCCTGGAGTTTCTCCGGATAAAACATTGGATGCATTGTATGCATTTACAGACTGTGAGGTCTCCATTTCTCCCAACTCATCGATCATTGATAAAGACACCCCAAAATTCATTGGTGTAAGTGAAATCCTTAGAATCAACACAGACAACACAGTTCAGTTGTTGAAGCTGGAATTGGAGATCAAACTCGATGAATTAGAGCGTCAATGGCATTTTTCTACACTGGAAAAGATCTTTATCAATGAAGAAATGTACATCGATTTCAAGTTGTATCATGACAGAGAATCACTATACGCCTATTTATACAAACGTTTTGAAAAGTACAAGAAACAACTGATCCGGGAGATCACCGACGAAGATCTGCAAAAGTTAACGCAGATCCCGATGATTCGTATTACGAGGTTTGATGGCGATAAAGCTGATGAGTTGCTGCTGAAGCTGGAGGAAGAAATGGCACTCGTAAAGGAAAAGCTTGCCAATTTAATTGAATATGCGATCGAGTATTTCAAGGATATCAAAAAGAAATTTGGCGCAGGACGTGAAAGAAAAACCGAGATCAAAGTATTTGATACCATTAGTGCTACTAAAGTAATTATTGCGAACCGCAAGCTTTATGTAGATTATGAGGAAGGATTTATTGGCTATGGCTTGAAAAAATCTGAGCCGGTGAATGATTGTTCGGAGATCGATGACGTAATCATTTTCTTCGCTACCGGAAAAATGATGATCACAAAGGTGGCAGATAAGAAATTTGTCGGTAAAGGAATCGTGCATGCAGATGTTTGGAAGAAAGGAGATAGCCGAACCATTTATCACTTAATCTATCAGGATGGAGTCGGTGGGCCGGCCATGATGAAACGTTTCTATGTCAATTCCATCACACGCGATACTGAATACGATCTGACTAGAGGGACAAAAGGGTCCAAAATGCTTTATTTCTCGGTACATCCTAATGGAGAACGTGAGGTAGTAACCGTACTACTCCGTCCGAGGCCGCATTTAAAACGTTTACGCTTCGATGTAGATCTGGGCGACTTGTTGATTAAGGGTAGAAATTCTGCGGGGAACCGAGTGACCAAAGAAATTATCCAAAAGATCACCCAAAAAGAGGTTGGTGGTTCCACACTGGCGGCACGTAAGATCTGGTTCGATACGGTGGTGGGAAGATTGAACGACGAAGGAAGAGGAAAATTCCTGGGTTCTTTCAAAGGAGAGGATCGTATTCTTACACTTTATAAAACAGGTGAATATCGCTTAACCAATTTTGATTTGTCGAATCACTTCGACGAGGACATGATCCACATTGAAAAATGGCATCCCGATAGACCTCTTTCTGCGGTTTACTATGATGCTGAAAAAGACTTGCATTTCGTGAAACGCTTCCTTTGTGAAGTTACATCAGACAAAAAGGTTTCTTTTATTTCTGAGTCGGAAGGTTCATATCTGGATACTGTCTCTACAGCTTATCGTCCAAATGTGCGAATTGTTTACAACAAGCTACTCAAGGAGACAAAGAATCTTCCGGATAATGAGATTCAACTTGCGGATTTTATTGATGTCAAAGGAATGAAGGCACAGGGAAATCAGTTGACGAAATTGAAGGTGAAGGAAATTGTTTTGACACATCCGATCGAAGGCGATGAGCCATGGCCCGAAGACATTGTAGAAGAACTACCAGAGACGGCAGATGGGGAGGATTCTCAGGAAGGATTTATATCTGAAGAAGAAGGTGGAGGCCCTACAATGGAGTGGGACCTCACTAAAAAAATTGAGGATGAGGACGATAAGGATCAAATGTCACTGTTTTAACAAATCTGGACAAACACAATGAAACAACATTTAAATACAATCATTATTGCATTAGCAGTCGTTATCGCTGGGTACTTATTAGCTAAAGGTTATCAAAGTAGGGCATACAATCAAAATGCGATTTCAGTTACAGGTTTAGGCGAGGAGAATTTTACAAGTGATCTAATCGTGTGGAGCGGTAGTTTCTCGGCTAAGGATTATGAATTGAAAGCGGCATATGCCATATTGAACAAGGATCAACGCACTATTAAAAATTATTTGATTCAAAAGGGATTAAAGGCCGAAGAGATTGTTTTTGAAGCCGTCGATATTCAAAAGGATTTTTACTATGATTACGCCCCTGATGGGACACTTCGAAATACCGTTTTCAACGGGTATAATTTATCTCAGGTCGTAAAAGTGCGGTCGAAGAATGTGGATATGGTTGAGAATATTTCCAGAGAAGTTACCGAGCTGATCGATTATGGAGTTGAGTTTAATTCCTTTGCTCCTGAATATTATTACACCAAACTTGCAGAATTAAAAATCAAGATGATCGAGGCTGCAACAAAGGATGCCAGGAACAGGGCCGATAAAATTGCCATGAATGCAGGAGGTTCATTAGGTAATTTGAAAACTGCTGACATGGGTGTTTTTCAGATTACTGGTGAAAACTCTTCTGAGGAGTATAGTTGGGGAGGAAATTTCAATACGTCTTCCAAGAAGAAAACTGCGAATATTACCATCCGGCTGAAGTACGATATAGAGTAGTAATATTTTTATTTTTCCCTCCGACATTCTATCTTTGCAATCCCAAGGGATGATTTCTCTCCTAAATCGAATGAGGAAAGGATGGTCGCTCTCCGTGATGAGTGACATTCAATTTTTCAAGATCAAATATGAATGCAACAATGGAAAAATGGACGTCCGCTGATTTAATGCAGTTGGAAGATAAGCACGGAGCACACAATTATCATCCGCTTCCTGTCGTTCTTTCTAGAGGAGAAGGAGTATATGTTTGGGATGTGGAAGGAAAACGTTATTATGATTTTCTTTCAGCCTACTCAGCAGTGAATCAGGGGCATTGTCATCCTCGTATTATTGACGCATTAACGGAACAAGCACAAACACTTACGCTTACTTCACGAGCATTTTACAATGATAGTCTGGGAGTGTATGAAAAATACATCACAGAGTATTTTGGTTTCGATAAAGTACTCCCTATGAATACGGGAGCAGAAGCTGTTGAAACTGCCATTAAGCTTTGTCGTAAGTGGGGATATGAGCGTAAAGGAATTCATGAGAACGAGGCTAAGATCATTGTTTGTGAGGGCAATTTTCACGGAAGAACAACAACGATCGTTTCTTTCTCAAGTGATCCGGATGCAAACGAGAATTTCGGCCCGTACACCCCTGGTTTCATTCGTATTCCTTACAACGATCTTGGTGCTCTTGAACAAGCTCTTCAAACGGAGAATGTTGCGGGTTTCCTTGTTGAACCTATCCAAGGTGAAGCGGGTGTATTCGTTCCTAACGATGGTTTTCTTTCAGGAGCAGCTGAATTATGTAAAAAATACAACGCGCTATTCGTTGCAGATGAAGTTCAGACTGGAATTGCCCGAACGGGTAGTCTTTTAGCTGTTTGTGGGAATTGCACTTGTGAATTCAAATGTGAAAAGCAGACTACATATACCAAACCTGATATTTTAATTTTAGGCAAGGCGTTATCCGGTGGAGTATACCCGGTTTCCGCTGTTTTGGCGGATGATGAAGTCATGATTGTTATTCAGCCTGGTCAACACGGTTCCACCTTTGGAGGAAATCCGATTGCGGCGAAAGTAGCTATTGCTGCGCTTGAGGTCGTAGAAAATGAACAGCTTATGTTGAATGCGAGGCGTTTAGGTGAATTATTCAGAAGTGAAATGCAACGCATCATTGATAAAACAGATCTTATCGTCAAGGTACGTGGAAAAGGTTTGTTGAATGCGATCATCGTTAACGATACACCGGATAGTAAAACCGCATGGAATCTTTGCGTTGAATTGAAAGAAAATGGATTATTAGCTAAACCTACCCATGGCAATATCATCCGGTTTGCGCCACCTTTGGTGATGACAGAAGAGCAGCTCTTGGAATGTGTCTCAATTATTGAAAAGACAATTCTTGAGTTTGAATAGCTCTTCTTGTTTACCATTATTTCTATCTGGTATTCAATCATGAAGAGTTGTTCGGTTTTGATGCATTAATAAGTTTCAAGTTTAAATATTTTGTTTTGAACGAACGAGGCTTTTCTTTGACTTCATTTTAAGTATATTTGGCCTCTAAAATCACTAGAATTGGCAACAAAAATCAAATTTGGAACAGATGGGTGGAGAGCCATCATTGCAGAAGATTTTACAGTGGAGAATGTAGCGCGAGTTGCATTTGCTACTGGTGAATGGTTGAAAAAGAACTATGAAAAACCTTCTGTTGTTGTTGGGCACGACTGTCGTTTTGCAGGCGAGTTGTTCATGGAAACGGCAGTTAAGGTGTTTCTTACACAAGGTATACATGTGCGAATGTCGCGCGGATTTGTTTCAACACCAATGATTTCTCTTGCTGCCAAACAATTCGGATGCCAGATAGGCGTAATTCTTACCGCAAGTCACAATCCTCCATCTTACAACGGTTTTAAACTGAAAGCATATTTTGGAGGTCCATTGGCCCCATGGCATGTGCAGGAGGTGGAAGATATCATTCCAGACGAATGTCCGATTAATTACAATAGTGTTTCGATTGACGGTTCAATAGCTGCAGGTCAATGCGAGGTGATCGATTTGGAATCGCGCTATGTGGAGCATTTGGAGAAGAGTTTTGATATTGCTGCGATAAAAAAATCTGGCCTTAATCTGGCCTACGATGCCATGTATGGAGCAGGACAGAATGTACTAAAAAGGGTATTGCCAGAAACACAATTCCTGCATTGTGATTATAACCCATCATTCAGAGGTCAAGCTCCCGAACCTATCGCAAAAAACCTGAAAGAACTAGAGCAATTGCTAGAGCACAAAGGCAACATTGATTGTGCTTTAGCGACTGACGGTGACGCAGATAGAATAGGACTTTACAATGGGAAAGGAGATTTCATTGATTCACATCATATCATTCTTCTCTTGATCCACTATATGTGCAAATACAAAAAAATGACTGGTAAAGTAGTCATAGCCTTTTCTGTAACTCCTAGGGTGGAGAAAATGTGTGCGCACTATGGATTAGAAGTTCAGACCACCAAGATAGGTTTCAAGGAAATTGCTTCTATCATGGTCGAGGATGATGTTCTTTTAGGTGGTGAGGAATCTGGAGGAATTGCTGTAAAAGGTCATATCCCTGAGCGCGATGGTATTTGGATGGGAATGATCATCTGGGAGTTCATGGCGAAATCTGGTAAAACGTTGGATCAACTGATCGAAGAAGTTTACGAGATTGTAGGAGAATTTAAATTTGAACGAAATGATCTACATATCACTGAAGAGTTGAAACAACGTATTATTTCCAATTGCAAAGCGGATAATTATAAGCAATTTGGATCATATACTGTGTCAGATCTTCTTACGACGGATGGGTTTAAATACTTTTTTGACGACCGACGATGGGTAATGATCAGACCATCAGGAACAGAACCGGTTCTTCGAACTTACGCTGAGGCACCAACACTGGAAGAAGTCAGAGAAATTCTGAAAGTCACAGAAGAAACTATTGTTTCCTAATTATCATACTTCAAAAACTGCATATTATCGATTTCCATTTCCCATCTGTTTAATGGTGGTCCGAAATACGCGGGATATTTGTTGAGCAGGAACTTTCCCCTTCCGATACTAAATACTTTTTCTTTAATTCTAGCGAAACCCCTGTAGGATCCCCTTTTTGTTTTGTAAACGGCATATCCATTCGGTTTTATCGTTATTGTTTGGGAGGCATCGTAAGCGTATTGCCATTCCTTGGCCCATTCCGGATCTATGTTTATCGCTTTTTTGCCACACCCAAAGAGAAACACAACGGTTGAAATCAAGAACAAAATTTTCATTGAGTTGAATTTTTTTCACAAGATACGAATGAATCTGCATTTAGTTCAAGTATGGGAAACATAATCTTTCAACAAGTATTTGGAATACACATTGAATTGCTTTAGCTAACTTTGATAATTAAAATCATTCACTATGATTCAGCGATTACAGTCTCTTTACTTATTGACTTCGATTATATTGCTTAGTTCTTTACTTTCCGGCGTCAACCTATTTCATATTAATTCAAATGAAAAGTTGGGGGAATTAAATGTTTATGGTTTGGTCTTTAATTGTAAAGAGCAAGCATGTGTGTCTCAGACTATATTCCAACCATTTTTTGTTATTCCATTAGTATTGATTGTGGTTCAGTTAATAACCTTGGTCAAATTCAAAAAATTAAGAATTCAGTTGAAATGGGCTCAATATAATTTCTTAATCTATGTTTTGTTGGGTTTGATTTCGCTCATTTTTTGGCTAGTGGGGGCTGATCTCATGCCTCAATTAGCATTGGTTACCCCAGGGACAGGTATATTTTTATTTTTGACAGGGATACCGTTCTCATTTTTGGCTGTGAAAGCTATAAAAAAGGACAAAGCCTTAATCGACTCCTCAGATCGTATCCGATAAATGAACTATCTTTCTGTTGAAAATCTAACCAAATCTTTTGGTGACAGAATTATCTTCGCCGATCTCACGTTCGGGATAGATCTTGGACAAAAGGTAGCCATTGTCGCGAAGAATGGCAATGGTAAAACGACCTTACTCCGTTGTTTGATGGGGTTGGAAGATTCCGATTCAGGAAGTATCGTTTATCGCAACAATATCCGTGTTTCCTTCATGGAGCAAAGCGAGAATTTAATGGACTCACATACCATTCTTGAAGAAGTGTTTTCTCATGATCTTCCTGAATTGGCAGCTGTAAAAAGGTACAATCAAGCCTTGCGTAAAGGAGATGATGCGGCAATAGAAGTTAGTTTTCAGCAGTTGACAGAACTGAATGCCTGGGATATTGAGGTAAAGGTGAAGCAAATTCTTTCAGTGCTGAAATTAGAAGATACAGATCGATTGATCTCAACCCTTTCAGGTGGGCAAAAAAAACGTGTGGCGTTGGCTAAAGTACTTGTTGCTGATGCTGATTTCTTGATTCTGGACGAACCTACCAATCACCTGGATCTCGATATGATCGAATGGTTGGAAGAATTTTTATCCAAATCCAGAGCTACCATTTTGATGGTGACTCACGACCGCTATTTTCTCGAAGTGGTATGTGATCGAATCTTCGAATTAGAGGACCAAACGATCTATCAGTATAAAGGTAATTTTTCCTATTACCTTGAGAAAAAATCGGAACGTCAGGAACAATTGCAAGCGACAGTAGATAAGGCAAGAAATACATTCAAGAAAGAACTTGACTGGATTCGTCGCCAACCCAGAGCACGGGGTACCAAACAAAAAGCACGGATCGATGCATTTCAGGAAGTGAAAAAGGTAGCATCTACACGATTGGATGAAGATGAGTTGGATATTCCTGTAAAAATGGAACGTCTCGGTTCAAAGATTTTGGAGTTACATAAGATCAGTAAATCTTTTGGCACAAAACGGATTCTCAACTCCTTTTCATACAATTTTCAGAGAAGGGAAAGATTAGGTATCGTCGGAAATAATGGAACAGGTAAATCGACCTTTTTGAATATGATCCAGGGAAGAGAACCTGTAGGTGCGGGGAAGGTTGTTATAGGGGATACAGTTGTTTTTGGTTATTATAATCAGGATTTGATCCAGGTCGATGAAGATAAACGTGTGATTGATGTGATCCGAGACATTGCTGAATTTATTCCGTTGGAAAAAGGACGTCAGATGTCGGCTGCGCAGTTCTTAGAGAAATTTCTTTTCGATCGCTCTATGCACTACAACTATGTGCATAAATTAAGTGGTGGAGAAAAACGTCGCCTCAAACTTATGACAATCCTTATGTCTAATCCGAATTTTCTGATCTTGGATGAACCCACTAATGACCTTGACATTTTTGTAATGTCCGTGCTTGAAGACTATTTGCGTTCGTTTGAAGGGTGTTTGATTGTCGTTTCCCATGATCGCTACTTTATGGATAAAATGGTTGATCATCTCTTTTTATTTGAAGGAGAAGGAGAGATCAAAGATATTGTAGGGAATTACACTGAATACCGTAAGAAAAATGTTGAGGAAAAACGTGAAGTTAAGGCTAGTCCAAGATCTGAAAAAGAACTCATTGTCACTCAAGAGGTGAAAGTTTCCGAAAAGCGCAAGTTGTCCTTCAAGGAGAAGATCGAGTTTGAACAACTGGAAAAAGAGTTAGAGCAATTGGAACAAGAAAAAAGCGATCTGACTAATAGATTGTCGAATACCGAAATTTCCAATGATGAAATAGTTTCAACGGGATTGCGTTTATCGGATGTGGTGAGTTCTTTGGAACAAAAAACGGATCGCTGGTTAGAATTATCTGAATTCCTTTGATTCTTTTGATTACTCCATCAATGAGCTAATTTTTAAGCTATTGCCAACGATATTCAATCGTAGAACAAACTTGATTTTTTCACTATAGGAAGAATTTCCGAAGGAATCAGCCAGCTGTTTGCTCATCCAAAGCGGAAAATATACTCCGAATACTTTCGAAACACGAATGCCAACTCCGGCATCAAGGACCGAATTTACACTTACGCCATTGGAAAATGCTCCGGCATCTGCATATGCACCTAGAAATCCTAATCGTGGAATGGGTAGTTGCACGTAGAGATTCGTCGTGGTCATCCAGTTGGTTGTTGTTCCAAACCAAGAAGAATTTTTGAATCCTCCCATGTTGTCTTGACGCTGTTGTGACCACATGCCACTGATTTGGCCGCGACCAAAGTAATAGTCCTCGAAGAATAGATCCTGTGTGCCATCTGTTCCATTCAAAGACATGGCGTAGCGATAGTTTGATGAGGTTATATCAGATTGAAATTGAAGAAAGTTGCCTGCAAATCCTCGAATTTCAATCCAACGTTTCATATCTTTTTTCATGTATCTGAACCTATAAGTGCCTTCAAGAGTAACCCTTGCCATGTTCACATCCGAAGCTTTCAATGCATCGAGTCGAGCTGTTAAATGTATTTTATGATCGGGCAATGAATATGATGCATCATATTTTGCGAAACCACCATAATAATCTTGAGTAAATCCATTGTTGTAATTATATCGAAGAATTCCCTGAACAAGTAAGGAATGCGTAAAGGATGAGTTAGTATGATTTCCAATTTTTGAATACCAGTAAGGAGAAATTGCTGAGTATGTGCCTTCCGCTTTCCTCATTGTAGGTTCATCTTGGTATTTGAAAGATTTGAATGAAAGGCCTATTCTGCTGAGTCTTAAAACAGATTTTGGGAGCATGGTATACGATAATTCACCAATACCTGATAGCATATTTCTTCCTGTTGAAAACATGGGTGCGACAAGATACTGGAACTTTTGAAGTGGAACCCCCATATTATGAAAAGCTCCACCGATCATCCACTTATCGTAATAGTTGCCCGCAACTATTGGTGTCCAGAAAATATTTGTTTTTTTACTCTCAAGATCTCCAAATAGGAATTCAACTTCAATGGGTTCCAATTTCTTGAATGGTTGAGAAGCTATCCAGTTATTATTTCTTCGGTTTAATTCTGGAATATCTAGAGAAGCATCAATAATGATCTCAGAAGGTTTTCCGAGATCTGAACCAAAATGCACCTGTTTGTTTTCATCGTCAGTTTCTATCCATTGAGTACTTTTTACTTGGCCATCCTGAATGAAATTAACCTCGATCGGACCATCCACTTGACCTTTATTTTTAACAGTGACATCTGTTCCTGCATTTGTTACCTTGACCTTTTGAAGTTTGTAATCAACATGATTGCAGGTTTGGATGAGATCATGGAAAAGCCAATTCAGTTTTTTACCTGAAACGCGTTCCAGTGTATTTTTCATATCTTCGGGTTGAGGATGTTTGAATTTCCATTCTTCAAAATAGGCGTGCGTGCATTTATCGAAGAGTTCTTCTCCCAGGTAATCTTTTAGGTAATAGAAGACAAGTCCCGTTTTTTGATACATGATGATTCCATAATTTGTGGAGGTGAATGCAGCAGAATGCGTTTCAATCGGTTGATCTTCGCCCATGGCAGCAATGAAGCGATAATAGATGTCACCCATGTCATGGTGGTCCAGATCGTTAAAATGAAATCTACCTCCTAATACCATGTCAGACATACGGGTGTTGTTCGGATATTTAGTTTGCACATAGCGTATTTCATTAAGTGTGTTCATGCCTTCGTCCATCCATCCATGCACACGTTCGTTGGAACCTAATATTCCATAGAACCAGTTATGCCCCACCTCATGCACGATCACTACTTCCAATTCCTCTTTACTGCTCGTATTTCCAATTACCGTTACGTTTGGGTATTCCATTCCACCTCCTGCTGATATAGTTCCGTCGACTGCAGTCACATGATTGTAAGGGTAATCACCATTCCATTTGGAAGAGTAATATGTTCCATCATTAATATATTCGATCGCGTTTTCCCAGGTGTCAGCACTACTGGGCACGAACATGGCCCAACTGGTCACGATCCTGCCGCTATGCGGAAGCTGGACTTCCCCTTTTAGAACGGCATAGCGCTTGTCAGCAAACCATGCAAAATCATGGACTTTGTTTTGTTTATAGCGAATCGTTTTCATTTCAGTTACAGATTCTGGAAAGGAAGTAGTGCCTTTACTTGTGGTGGCTGCAAATGCTAATTCCTTGATTTGCTTTTGTGTTTCAGATGCCTTGGTATTCAAAAAGTCGATCTCGGAGGGTGTTTGTAGATCTCCTGTCGCACCTACCACATAGTTTTCTGGAAGCGTGATGCTTACGTCGAATGATCCATATTCGGAATAGAATTCACCCTGATTTAAATAAGGGATCGGATTCCATCCATTTTTGTCATAAACGGCCGGTTTGGGATACCATTGCGAGATCTGATAGGATTGACCTATATGTCCCAACCGCGAGATCTCACCGGAAGGTAGTTTGACTTTGAAAGGGGTTGAAATGGTCAATCGTTCTCCTGATGCCAGTGGTTGATCCAAGTACACAATACATATATCGACATTCTTGGCGTCGTATTCCCATTTGGCTTTTGATCCATTCACCTTGAAATCCAGGGAATCGATATAGCCTTTATCCTTTTCCTCACCGAATTTCAAGTTGGTTTTACCGTCTTTGTACTGTTGTTTGGCAAGGGCCGTTTTTCCATTTCTATAGGCATTTGGCCATAGGTGGATGTAAATTTTATCCAGTTGATCGGGCGAGTGATTAATGTATTCGAATGATTCAAAAGCACTCAATGAATGATCTTTATCATTCAAGGTTACATTGATAGTATAATTGACCTCTTGTTGCCAGTAGCCTTGTGTAAAAGAATAAAACGTTACTTGCATTGATAGGATAAAAAAGGAAATCTTCATTTAGAGTTTATTTGGTTATCTATAGGGATATGGAAATAATTGGTGCACTTGCTTTTTATTATTTGCTGGTAAGACAAACTATTTCACTACATAATATTAGTAACTTTCTTTAAGTAACTAAAAGTAAGTAAAAGGTTCAAAAATAGGTAGGAAAGATAAAATCAATCGTATGAAAAACAAAAAAGACGACTCATGGTCGTCTTAAGATTATTTCATTTGTTCATCTTCCTCCGGATCAGGAGGAAAGAGTTTTGGAAGATCCTTTTGGCCTTGGAGCATATCGAGCATTTCCTCTAACTGTGAAATGGAAAGACTTTTCGCAATGATTTTTTTGTCTTTATCAAGAACGAAAACGCGCGGTGTGGAGAAGATATCGTAGGTTGTTTGGTAATTGAGTGATTCCAGGGTTGTATACCTTGGGACAAATTGTCGAGCATCTTCCATAGCTGCTTTGAAGAGAGGTTCCGTAACGGCAACATTTATAAAGCTAAGATTGTGATCACGAATAAACTTTTTCCACTTTACAAAATCTTCACCTACTGCTTTTCCAACAGCAAATATTTCCACATTCCGTGCTTGTAATTTCTTCTTATAAAGAGTATCTAGTTTTGGGGTGGTTTTCTTGCAGTGTCCACATTCCGGATCCCAGAAATAAAGGATTGTGTAATCTGATTTTAGGCTGTAAAAATCCTGCCATTTACTATCGGTAGTGTCCCGGAGGATCACATTAGGAGGACGAACGCCTAAAACAAGATTTTTTTGAACCGGTATCTTTTCGCATAATTCGTCAAGTTTGTCTTCTTTCATCCAGAAAGCGGGAGATTTCCCTTCCGCATTTTTACTGCAATAATATTTATCAGCCATCATGACATATACTTTGTCCATTCCCATAATATTGCTTTTTCCATATGTTGATGTGATCCAAGAGACGCAATATTCAAATGTCTTTGATTTTGGATTAAGTGCATCACAGAATTTATTTGAGTGATAAAGAATCGTATCCCAATGCTGCAGCATCATATTTTTACCAAAATAGAATTCTAGTTTCGAATGAAAAATCGGTGTATTTACCAGTCGGTCATCCGAAAGATCAACGTTATCCCAAAAATGCGTTCTGAAGTAATTGAATCGGAAATTTGAATCCATAATGTTCCCTTTATCATCTTTAGGTGCCTCAGGAATATCAATATCCATAGACATCTTCACGATTTTTGATACCAGCTTGTCTGGATTCGTTTTCATAAGGTTGATCTGATAGTCGATTACTTCTTTATTGATTGCATCAGTCTTATCCTTCAACTCTTTGGATTTTGGGTCTTCTTCCTTTAGGTTCGCCCGTTGTTCGCTTAATTTTCCTGATTCGTTCTTTTTCGGACCGATAAATTTTATGTAATCAATGAAAACTTTGTTCTCCTCTGATTTTTTAACTTTCATATTCTCTACAAAATCAGGTGATATCGTTTCGAGCGAAACTTCTTCTTTGTTGTAGATAAACTCGAAATATTTTTGCCCTGGTAGTAAAATACCGAGAATTCCAGGTGCTTGCTTAGAGCCGTCAAACTCAACATATCCACCTTTAAGTTCAGCAGTGTCGGCATAATACAAACCTTTCCCAAAATACTTAATCAGGTGAACGGTAGTGTCTTTTTGGTTACCGATTTTAAATCGTAACTTTTGCCCAAAAGACAAACTTGTTAGAAGTAAACAGCAGGTAAATATTACTGATCTCATTGTTTTAAAAACTTGTGGATACTAAAGATATTTCAAAGACGATGCAAATGTAAAAAGAGAGACTTATTTAACACTTCATTAACCTTTTAGAATTCGTTAAAAATGCCTTTTTTCGCTGTGAAATAACTTGAAACACCAAATAGACTAAAGGTGATTATCAATGAAATCATTGCGATTGGGGAAATCTCTTTTCCAATGTACAGTCCTCCTGTTTCAAACATGTCATCCAAAAAGAACTTAAGTAAAAGGAACGCTACGGTCGCAATGCCGCATATCCAGCCAAAGACTTCCAGAAAATAAAAGAAAAAACTCTTGATTACATTTTTAGGATGGAAGCCTATACGCAAAAGTGTTCTTACCTCGTAAGCATTTCTTGACATGAGTAATTGCATGTACTGAATCAATACCAATCCTGACACAAATACAGCGATTACCGAAATTCCAAGAACCACCAGAAAAAGGGTTCCAACGACGCTTTTAAGCCTACCGACGAGCATCTGAGAGTTTTTTGATTCAAGTCCGCGCGTTTTTAGTAGTTCCTCCACTTTTCCGAATTCACTTTCCTTGCCAGAGATCATGAGTTGGGTAAATTTTTTCTCACGTTCAGAGGTATACTTTCCATTTCCGTATTCCATGAAATGCTGCGGGACGAGGATGGAAGAAACTTCATTCGTAAATCCAATGATCCGAGCATCGACGTATTCATTTTTAGTATCGTCCTTTAATTTGAACTTGAATTTTACATCCATCGCCAGATCATCCGAAATTTGAGGTACCCCACTTGCCGACATGAAGGTATTAAGCATCACTAAGAATTCGCGTGGCATGATGATAGGTACAAACTTATCTCCCTCCTTCCAACGCCATTTGGACGACTTTACATCCAAAAATTTTGGATCAACGGTTTGTATGAACACATCCGTTCTGAAACGGGGCACCATAGGATCGGCCGTTTCAAACGAGACATTGAAATTATTGCTAATGACTGGTTGAGCGTCCTCGATGAAAGATTCTTTGCGGATCTTCTCGATCTCACGTTCACTAAAATCTGTTTTCGTTAAATTCAATGAACTTGAGTTCGTTACCTTTTTTTGAACAATGATCGTATTCGGACCAAGAATGTCGGCACCTTTTCCAAACTCATTTACCTTAATAATATAATGGATGGAAGTGATCAGGAAGGTCATCCCAAGAAATGCGCCTGTCATAGCGATGAACAGTTGCTTTTTATCCTGATTACGGAAAAGTAGTTTGTTCTGCATGACTAGAGGAATAAGGTTTTGGAATACTGAAATCCGTGATCGTCACCTAAGGTTGTCAGGACGAATCCTGCTTGTAGTTCATCACAGCGTTGATTGATGAGCTCCAGACATTTGGAAGTGTTGACGGTGTCGAGATGTGAAAAAGGTTCGTCCATGATTAATAGGTCAAATGGCTGACAAAGAGCTCGAATGATAGCCACCCGCTGCTGTTGCCCCATGGAAAGAAAACGGCATTTCTGATCCCATTTATCCTCGATATCCAAGACTCGAAGCATATACTTCAGTTCGCTTTCCTGGAAGGAGTTGGTGAGATCGTTCTTGATCGTAAGATTCTCTGCTACCGTTAATTCAGGAAATAATTGCAGGTCCTGAAAAACGACAGAAAGCTGTTTTTGACGAATTTCTGTCCAGCGATCAGCATCAAAAGAACGGATGTCCGATCCGTCATAGGAGATTGTTCCGACATAATCTTTGCGTAATCCTACGGCACTAAAGGTAAATGTAGATTTTCCTTTTCCGCTGGAAGCATTGAGCAGTATCTTTTCTCCTTCACTGAATTCTGCCTGGTTTCCCCAGATGCTACTTGATCCGTGTTCGATCGAGCTAAGGGGTTGAGGCATCACCTTGTCAAAAATGATCTTCATAGGAAACTATTTGCGTTCGAATTTTTCAAGAATCGTTCCAAACTTCAATTCATTGGATTTCTCTTCGTTGAAGTTCGTCTAAAATGAATTTGCACATCGCATCTGCAGAGGTAAAGGTAAGAGGAATAGATTCAGGATGCTTACGCAGCCAGGTCAACTGGCGCTTAGCGTAATTTCGCGAGTGTTGTTTAATCAGCTCAACGGCTGTTCGCAGATCCGTCTCTCCATCCAGGTAGTCGAAAAGTTCACGGTATCCTACGGTTCTGAGTGCATTGAAATTTCGGTAGGGAAGGAGCGAGCGAACTTCCTCGAGTAAACCCAATGCCATCATTATATCCACTCGCTGATCGATTCGCGCATACAATTGCTCTCTTGGATGTTCAATTCTGAAACGGATAACCTCAAAAGGTGTTTTGTAGATATTCGAATTCAAAAAGGTTGAATAGGCTTTTCCGGTATATCGAATGACCTCCAACGCGCGAATAACCCGAACAGGATTCGAACGGTCTACTCGTTGAAAATGAAGAGGATCTGCTGACTCGAGTTCTTTTAAAAGTGGTTCCAGTCCGGTCATTTTAAACTCTTGATTTAATTTCTCCCGATCAAAGGAAGATACAGGAATGTTGTCCAATCCCTTACATAAAGCATCCATGTACATGCCTGATCCTCCTGTCAGAATAATTATGGGATGAGTTTTAAATTGTTCTTCCAAAATGGTGTTGGCTTCTTCTGCAAATGTGGCGGCAGTTAATTCCTCTGCAATACTATGGGAGTCAATGAAATAATGCTTAACACCATGCATTTCCTCTATAGAAGGCTTAGCGGTGCCAATCGACATTTCGCGATAAAATTGTCTGGAATCAGCAGAAAGAATGACTGTATTGAAAACCTTCGCCAAAGCAACGGAAAGTGCTGTTTTTCCAGAAGCGGTGGGACCTTCTATGACAATAAGGAGTTTGATCTTTTTCTTGTAAAAATACTGCTTACTTGTATACAGAACGCCATTCCAAATAGCGTTCGTATATAGACCTTACATAGTTGTAAGTTCGGGTACCTCTCAATGCGCCATTTTTCACAACAGGATCTCTGTAGTACTTAGATTTGGAAAGATTGAGCATCATGATCTCTACATTATCGTCCCATTTCAAAGGATCCATGCCGTATTTCTGAGCTAAGCGTTGCGCGTCTTCCACATGACTTCTTCCTGCATTGTAGGTGGCAATGGTGAATTTTTCGCGTTGCATACGGTCAGGAATGGATTTCCATGATTTAAAATCAGTCGCAAGCTTGAGCATTCCACCATTGATCTGTTGCTCTGGACTCGAATTAGGATGAACGCCATATAATGGACCTATACTCGGCATAAACTGCATCATTCCATATGCTCCTCCAAAGCCTTGCGCGTTTGGATTGAACCGAGATTCTTTATAGGCTAATGAGGCTAGTAACATCCAATCCCAGTTGTACTTTGAGGAAGCACGTTTGAACGCAGCATCATAGTTTGATAATCTACCGTTTCGTACACTTACAGCAAATTCCTCCGTTTTGATGGGTAGATCCTGAAGTTCAAAGTATTTTGCATTGAGGTAACGGTAGATGTTTTTCGAAATGAATTGTCTCAGCCAACGATCAATTCGTGTTTTCAATAGAGGGCTTGTTTTACGTAAACCGAAAGCTATTTTTTGACGCACAGATATAGGTGTAGCAATATCTAGATTATCGAAGAACTGTTGGTTGACCTTTGCGATATTTTCTTCGGTTACTGTATAATCTATTAGTCCCTCAGCGACCATTTCGATCAATTCTTCAGAACTTACCTGACCTTCTTCTCCAGTAACGTAAATTGTATCGCCTATTTCCTCCTGAAGGTGGGAGAGACGACGGTCGTAACTGGAGTTTTTCCATACATGGACGGTTTTGTTGGCAAGATCATTCGGGTCACGAATCACATACTTACTCCACAAAGCGGATTTTGTTTTTTTCCAGCCTTTCGGTTTGCGTTGAATTAATACTTGGGGTGTTTTCAAAAAAGGGACGCTGAAATCTACATATTGTTTTCTCTCTTTAGTAACCGTGTAATTACAAGCGATGAGATCACCTTCTCCCTCATTAAGCATTTTCGTGAGGTCATCAAGATTACTTACAATCTTCACTTCTAATTCAACACCTAATTCTTTGCAGAACTCTTTCAATAATTCATATTCAAATCCCATTCGTTTTCCTCTGTAAATAAAAAAAGAGGTTGAACTGTTTTCGGCTAAAATAGTGAGTTTGCCTTTTTGAAGAATTTCCGGAAGGTCAATACGAACAGCATTTCCCCGATAGCTTTCCAAGTCACCGCTGGATCCGGAACAGCCCGTGAGGACAATGAGGATCAAAGCAGTAGTAAAGAGATATATGACGTTTCTCAATCGTTCGGTCATTCCTGACGAATTGCACCGCAAATTACAAAAAATTGCCCAAGTCAGACAAAATCGGCAAGATACACTTGTACATCAATCATATAGATTTGAAAGACTTCAGTAATTTGTTTTTCTCTTTGATAGAAACTTTCAGGAGCGTTTGCCAATGCATTTGGAAATGAAATTCTTTTAGAAACTCCTTGACAAGACTTTATGAGCCCTTCTTCCTTTGGATAATAATTTAGCCATTGTCGTTCCCTCATAACTGAAATGAACATCTGAAATGAAGAAGGATAATAGTTCCAGTACTTCGGTTGATACGTGTAAAATTGTTCAAGGAAGGTCCTGTATGCTGTTTTATGGTAATCTTTCCAATTTATGGCAAGTAAATGGTCGAAAAACAGATCGATGGCAACCGAACTTACTTTCGGTAATTCTTCATATAATTTTCGTTTTAGATCCATCACTGCAGGATGACGGTCAATAAAATCATCGATCTTGCGGTGGAGAAGTATACCTTTTTGCATTTCATCCGGGTAATCAAGGTATTTCTTCCCCTTGACAGTATCGCCAAAAAGATTGGCATACATCAATTCAGGATCGTTATTCGAAAAATAGAGGTGCCCAAGGAAATTCATAGAAACGTAAAAAGGACCCTAGCGGATCCTTTTCATTTTTAATATTCGTCTTCGTTGAATAGAAAATCTTCTCGCGAAGGATAATCCGGCCAGATCTCTTCGATACTTTCATATATATCGCCTTCATCCTCCAGATCCTGAAGGTTCTCGACAACTTCCAGAGGCGCTCCGGTTCTAATGGCGAAATCGATCAACTCATCCTTTGCTGCGGGCCATGGTGCATCTTCCAAGTACGATGCCAGTTCTAGTGTCCAGTACATTTTCCTCCGATTTAGTGGGTTAAATTTGCGCAAAAGTAAACTTTATTTGAAATTTTCCAAATCTCAAATAAAATTCTTCATGCTTAGTTTTCAACAGACGGTGACGGATTATAAACGAGGTTTCCAAGGTTGTTCTGGAGCATTCATGTCTTGTGCGATCTTTCTCCCCAAAACAAAAAGATAATCACTTAGTCGATTCATGTATGCGCCAACCAACGGTGCTACAAATTCATGTTGGGCAAGATCTACAATAATACGCTCTGCTCTTCTGCTCACACAGCGTGCAACATGGCAAAAAGAAACGGCGGGATGACCACCTGGAAGAACGAAATAGCGCATTTCAGGTAATTGTTCATCCATGGTATCCATCCAAGTTTCAAGAAGCTGAATATCCGTTTCGTGCAGATCAGGAATCTTCATGTTTGATTTATCAGGATCGGATGCTAAACTCGATCCGATGGTGAATAGTCGGTCTTGTACTTCAATTAATTGATCGATATATGTTTGATCAGAAATATGGTCTCTTACGACCCCAATATACGAGTTCAATTCATCAACTGTCCCATAGGATTCAATACGCAGTGAGCTTTTCAATACTCTTGTTCCACCGATCAGTCCTGTTGTGCCTGTATCCCCTTTTTTTGTGTAGATTTTCATTGTTCTGTTTTCAAGTTGTTCAATTGTTCTTTTAAATCAGCAATTCGTGCTTTTTTTCCCTGCAAACGGATGTTTTTGGCCGTGTCTGTGTAGTAACGATGTGTTCCAACCATATAATTCAATTGGAATTCTATCCATTCGATATCTGTCATCTTTCGACCGAAATGAGCAAGTTCCTTTCTCAATCTTTCTGTGATAGCAAAGTAGTCTGGTCGACCCAGATAATCGTGGTCAGCGTCGCACATGATCTTTTCAAGCAGGTTCTTTGGTTTTCTTTCTGAAGCTGTAGCCAGGATGATCTCTTGGATGAGTTTTATCTGAGATTCATTGTAGCCAAATCTTGGTAGTTTGTCTCCAGCCATTTTTACCGCGAATTCTTCGTTGTCATGTGAACGAAGTATGAATCCTGCATCGTGATACAGTGCTGCAGTTTGGAGTATGATGACAGATTCCTCATCTACTCCTTCCAGTCTTGCGAATCTTACTGCGGCCTTCTCGACATTCAACGTATGATTGATGTCATGATACACCACGTCTTCCGGAAGCAAGGCTTTGAGATTGTTTATTATATCCCTTCTCATATGCTCAAAATCAACCGTCGAAAGACCGCACATTGTTCGCAGATTAACAGAAGCTATTTTACCTTCACCGTACATGCAATGTTCCTTTTTAAGAAAATTCAGGTAATGCATCTCAATACTTCCACCGCGTTTATGAATAGCGATATGTCCTCTTGGTGTGACATCTGCAAAATCAGCTATTTCATGGGCAATAGGCTCTGTAATGCTAATGTGTCCTGGTTCGGCTGATTGTTCTGCTCTTGAGGCAAGATTGACAGTATCACCCCAAACATCGAAGGACATTTTGGTAGTTCCAATGATCCCAGCAACCAAAGGACCCATATGCATACCAATCCGCATTTCCCAATAATCCTTTCCAAGTGCCTTTGAAATATCTTTTTCGTTCAGCATGAAATCCCGCATTTCTAAAGCTGCTAAACATGCTCTCAACGCAGGATGAGGCAGATCCTCTGTTACACCCGCAAGTGCCATATAGGAATCACCGATGGTTTTTACTTTTTCCAGTTTATATCTGCGAACGATCTCATCAAATTGCGAAAAGTAATAATCTAATCTTTTTAACAGCGCAATTGGTTTCATGTTACGTGCTTTAGCGGAAAATTCCATGAAATCCGTGAAGAGCACAATCCCATTTTCCACTCTTTTTGGCGAAAATTTGTTATTCAGATTCAGATCTTCAAGCACATTCTGCGGAAAAATATTACTCAACAACTGATTAATCCGCTGATCTTTATAATAAAGCGTTTTAAATACTTCGATCTTGGCCTTGATCAAATTGGGATTGAATGGGATTGTGATGTAATCAACTGCTCCTTCGTTGAGTCCTTTGACAAGTTTCACCGCCGAAGCTTTATTCTGCGTTAGAACAATCTTGTACATTGCTCTCTGGGAGGCCATTTCTTTAAGTGTATGAAGAAGTTCAAGTCCGCCGAAACGAGGATCATCGATGTTAATGAGAAGAATACCTATCTCCTTTTTCTGAATGATTGGAATAGCTTGATCTATATGGTCTGCGAAGAGTATATTGTTGCCTCCACCTGACAGGATCGCTTTTAAACCCTTCTGATTCTTAGGGTCATTATCAATAATGAGAATATTAATGAAGCGTTCCAAATAGTTTACTTAAAACTACTAAAGTAAGGAATGCCTTCGTATTCCAAAACACCTGACTAGTGAAATCAGATTATTGATTACTGAATTGTTCGATGGTTTGTTCAATAGTCGAACTTGCACCATGGATTTCCAGTAGTTTTCTCAAAACACGGTCTACCACGGCATCTGGGCAGGAGGCTCCTGAAGTAACAATAATTTTAAAAGGAGCACTTTTGTTCTCAAATGGATTTTTTAGATGGGTTTCGTGCGTATGTATATTGTAACTGTTCAATTTTCCGTTTTCCTCAATGTCTTTTTCCGAGCGAATAAAGTAAGTGGGGAATTTTTGTTCAAGTAATTCAACGAGATGAGTGGTGTTGGAGCTATTATGCCCACCAATAACAATCGCTAAATCAGCTTCCATTTCGAGTAATCCGTAGGTGGCGGATTGATTATCATTCGTAGCATAGCAAAGTGTGTCTCTTGTGTCTGCAATATGTTCCCGGATGCTCTCCTCTCCATATTTTTCGATCATGATACCTCGAAGGTGGTTGGTGATCTCCTCAGTTTCGGAGGCTAACATGGTTGTCTGATTAACAACACCGATCTTCTGAAGATCTTTTTCCGGATCAAATCCGTCTGAATACTTTCCATTGAAAAATTGGTGAAATGCTTCCGTGGAAAGTTGTCCTTTGATATACTCTCCGAGAAAAAGAGCTTCCGACATATCTTTAATGATCAGTGAAGGTCCGTTCTTATCACTATGTGAAAAAGTTGCTCGCGTTTCCTCGTGATTGTATTTTCCGTGGATCATAATGGTATGACCATCAATGCCGAGCTTTTCTGACCTGTTCCAAACTTTTTCCACGAAAGGGCAGGTGGTGTTATACTTTTTAACGTCAACGCCACTATTTTCCAGCATTTGAGCAATTTCAACCGTTGTACCGAAAGCTGGAATAATGACGATGTCCTCGGATGTCAGTTCGGCCCAATCGATCATTTGATTTCCGTTGGTATCCTGAATGAAGGTAAGTCCATGTGATAGCAAGTCTTCATTGACGTCAGGATTGTGGATCATCTGGCTCAAAAGAAAAATACGTTTTCCGGGATTTTCTTCGATGGCTTTGTAGGAGATCTCAATAGCGTTTTCTACACCGTAGCAAAATCCAAAATGTCGGGCAAGAATGAACTCGATCTTACCAAAATTGAGCACGCTGGGAGTAAAATCCTTTTTACGGGGATCGTCCAGTTTTCGCTTTGCTTTCACCTTACTAATGATCGGTGAGCGATAAAATTCCGGTATTTCGAACTGTTTCATAGGCTATACAAAGATAACAGTTCAGTACAATGAAAGTTTAAACCCCGAACAACGAAGTCATTCGGGGTTTAAAAGCGCGGTTCATTTTCTACAGATACAGCCCCGGTTTGTCTTTACTCGATTTAACTTTAAAACTGAAATTGACCGTTTTGCTTTCTTTCGATTTGAGGTCCAATTTCCATTCGATCATTCCCGTTTGACTATTTAATTCTCCTTTTCCAAGATCAAGGGCTTCAATGGTTATGTCCCCATTTTGTGTGATCGGCAATTGATCCTGAATAACCAGTTCGATGTTATTTGCCTTAAGATTTTTCACTTCTATGGCATATGATTGTGTTTTCTCTACTTTATCACCAACAATCTTTTCTTTGCATTCTTTTTTCAAAAGCGTGCGTTTCACAATGATATTCGGATCTCCTCCTAAACTCAGATTGAGCGTGTCTTCCATGGTGGTTGGATCGATATATGTTTCACCTACATAACTTCCATCGAAGAAGATATTTGCTAGCGCGGGAACTAATCCCAGTTCATCCAGTTTAGAAAGTTGAGCTACAAGGTAAACGGATTGATCCAGTTTCGGAACCGTAAAATACTTGTAATTCGCATCCAGATCAGCAATTTTGATCAAAACCATATGCTGTTCATTGTTGGATTTTATTGAATAGGGAAGGTCTATTTTGAACTCTGCCGAAGTGAGTTGACGGATCGTTTGAACGAATTCTGCCGCGGTTCGGCTATCGATCTCTTTTTTATCTAAAACTGAGTCAGTGTTTGTGTAGGAGATTGCTCTTTCTGCTTCCATTTTTTGGTAAGCAATCTGCGGGATGTTGTATAGGTCGTTTCGGTAGGCGTAATAATCCACATACCATGGATGAAGAGTTGGTTTTGTCTTGTTCTGATAAGGATTGTTAGTTGAAATATTCAATTTTACGTTGTCCCAGTCCAAGCCACTATTCTGAAAAACCTGTGCTTTGTATGTGAGGTTGATCTTTAATGTCAATCCATCACTGCGCAGGTCATAAAGTGGAATCCATCCGGCATTCTGGATGAGGTAAGAGATGTTCATTTTTCCTGTAACGGCTTCTTTTGCAGAAACAGTAACGACTATGCGATGAATCGGACCATTGTCCTTTGGTTCTGTTTCACTTCTTTCGTGTTGCTTTAATTTGGTTAATCGATCTTCCATTCGTCGTTTTTTATCTTGCTTGTCTGAGCGCTTGCGAGAAAGAACTGATAATTTTTTATTGATCTCCAACATTTTAGCTGCATAATATTCCACAGTTTGCTTTAGGAGATTGATTGAGTCATTTACCTTCCCCTGGCCTTTAACAGCGCCGTTATTGGAAAGGATATTTTTAGTGGCAGTCAACACATCGATTTCATCTTGAAGGTCCTGAATGTCGTAACCTACAAGTTTGATGGAGTCTTGCAGAACACGGATTTCATTTCGAATCTTCAACGGCAGACCTTCCAGATTTACTTCCTCTGGTTTAGGATAGAATATACTGTGTTTGGAGTCCAGAATGATCACATTCCCTGTAGCTTTTACCTGAATGCTGTTCGGGTCGATGTAAGGACTTATTCCTTCAATAATAATTTCAGTGATTCCAATCTTTGCATTGTAAGTCGCTTTCTGATAGAGTTGCGCGCCCTGAGAGTATACCGTTACATCTGTGATAGTTGCGCGCACGATTTCGCGGTCATTGGCAAATACAGTTAGTCCAGAAAGGAGAAGGAATGTAATGATAAAAATTCGTTTCATGATTTCTAATTTTTCTCTCTGTACAGTAAACATTGAATTTGGTTTAATGAACCTGTAAAAAAATAGAATGATTTGTTATAATTAGTTGAATTATCTGTTTGAGTAGTAGTTAATTCCTTGAAAAATGAAAACAATTATTTTCTCAATCGGTCTCATATGTAGCTTTGTTTCAATAGCTCAGTATTCTTTTTATTAGAGCAGTTTTAGTTTGATTGATGCAACTTCTAAGGAGATTGTTTCTAGCGATGTGAAGTATCAATCCTATAATGTTTCATTCCCTGATTCATTATTCGTACATAACATCTTTGATGAATCAGGAAAAATAATTGATAGCCAGATTTATCATATTACGGAAGCTACTTCCGAAGGTGAGTTTATAATGTTTTCTGTTTTATCAGGAGTTTCAGGTAATACTTATTATTACGTATTGAAATCAGAAGAGGATAACTATCAACTATATCAACATTTTAATGAAGATAATTCATTTTATTTATTTGACACCGAAGCCACTAAACTCAAGACGTTTAAACAATAAGCAATTCGTTAAATAGGGTTTCGTTATGGAAATAAAACCAATTGATAGATACGCTTTCGAAGAGTTTGTTTATGACTTAATAGCGTAGCAGGTCGTTGAGACAGGTTTTGATTTTTAAAAGTTCGTCGTGAGTGATTTTTCCCATTTTATTTTTCAATCTTCCCTTGGCTACAGAACGAATGTGAAAGGTCAGAGCCTCAGAAATGGAAGAAAGTCCATTGACAGCATTCGGTTCGAGTATAAGATTTCCATGATAACGTTTGATTGATGATGTCAGAGGGCAGATCATGACCACATTTGCATTGTCATTGAGCAAATTTCCGCTAATGATAATTACTGGTCTCACACCGTTTTGCTGACTGCCTTTTGCAGGGTTTAAATCTTCCATCCAGATTTCACCTTGTTTCATTCTTCAATCTGTTTAAGGTAATCAGCCATTCCTTCTTCGGCAAGTTGTTGAATGTCGGCATCTGCTGCCATTCTTTTGTAAGACTTAAGATAAGCTGCACGATTCAACTGATCCAGATAGATACGTAAGGCTTTTTCGATGATCTTGTTTTTTGGAAGAGAAAGTTCTTGTGCTTTATCTGATAAAGCCTGCAGTAGATCGTCGGGAAGTGTTGAGGTGAATGTTGACATAATATAAATATGAAATACAAATATAAAATATATTTTTAAAATTTGTTACATTGATTTTTTTGAGCACAAAATAGTCCTCAGCCGGCAAGCTGAAAAAGAAATCAGTATAAAAAAAGACTTTAAAGCAGTGCTTTGATCTCGAGAATGATACGCTCAGCCAGGTCGTTTGCCATTTGCTCGTTTTGACTTTCTGAGTAGATACGGATGATGGGCTCTGTATTACTCTTTCGCAAATGCACCCATTCTTTGCCAATATAGATCTTCACTCCGTCAGTGGTGTCTACTTCCTCATGAGCGTAATTCACGGACATGAACATGAGGAGCTTATCGACATCGATATCCGGAGTAAGTTCGATCTTGTTTTTCGAGATCGTGTATTTCGGATAACTGTCGCGCAATTCCGTAACCTTCATTTTTTTCTCAGCCAAGTGACTTAAGAACAAGGCAATTCCAACTAGTGAATCACGACCATAATGCAATTCCGGATAGATTACGCCGCCATTTCCTTCACCACCGATCACGGCTCCGATCTCTTTCATTTTGGCAACCACATTCACTTCGCCCACTGCCGCAGCTGCATAGGTGAGTCCGCGTGCTTCAGTTACATCTCGCAATGCTTGGGTAGAAGAGAGGTTGGAAACCGTTGGTCCCGGTGTTTTTGATAATACATAATCGCCCACTGCAACAAGCGTATATTCTTCACCGAACATGCTGCCATCTTCACAAACCAGTGCCAGACGGTCTACATCCGGATCAACCGTGATTCCCAGATCGGCACCTACCTCTTTAATCTTATTTGACAAATCCGTAAGGTGTTCAGGAAGCGGCTCTGGATTGTGTGGGAAATGTCCGTTGGGTTCGCAATACAATTCTGTGATTTGTGACACCCCTAATGCGCGCAATAAGGCTGGAACGAAGATTCCTCCTGATGAATTTACAGCGTCTAATACAACTCTGAAGTTTGCATTCCGAATAGCATCAGAATTTACCAATGGAAGTTTCAAAATGGCTTCAATGTGCTTCTGCATATATGTTTCATCCTGAGTTACTTTACCTAAGGAATCTACATCTGAAAAATCGAAAGACTCTTTTTCTGCAATGGCTAAAACTGCCTCGCCATCTGTTCCGGAGATGAATTCCCCTTTTTCATTGAGTAATTTTAAGGCATTCCATTGCTTCGGGTTGTGACTTGCCGTCAGAATGATT
>JBIITO010000180.1:0-2860 GCA_044340465.1 Crocinitomicaceae bacterium
TTGCCGTAAATTACAAGGTGAATCTAGGACCTCGTTTCATCATCGATTCAGTGTACGTTGTAGCATCCAATAGCAGGATCAAAAGTGAATATTTGAAATATGAAGTATCTGTCGAAGATGGATCTTTGGTGGGACTTCCCTTTGATAAAGATTACTTGAGCGCATATAGAGAAAGGGTGGCAAGGAGCATGCGTGACAGTGCATATTACGGATTCAGTAGTTCACATATCAGTTATTTAGCTGACACTTCTTATGAAAGAATGACGGTTGATCTGGGGATCGTTTTCACCGACCGCTTAGTGCGCTCTCAATCGGTTCGGGACTCAATGATCAAGATTCCCCATCGGGTAACATATATTAGAAAGGTTTACTTTCATATTGCTGATACCGCATACTACAAAGGGAACTTTAAGAATAAATTACAGGAGCTTGGATTAAATTTATTGGATCAACAATTCCTTACAACCATTGACACATTCAGGTATGCTGAGCGAAAGAAAACGAACAAGGACGAGCTTGATCCCAGAAGAATGGCAACATTTACATACAATGGTGAGTTGCAAATTAGTCCCGGTATTTTGGAACTACAAAATTATTTAGAAGAAAACAATTACTACAAGGAATATTATCTGGAACGGACCTACACCAGGTTAGTTCAACTAGGATTGTTTCAAGTGATCAAACCTGTGATTATTGAAATCCCAGGTACATCGGATCTTGAAGTGCATTACTACCTTGTTCCGGCTCAAAAGCAGAGCTTTAGTTTTGAACCTAGAGCGACGAATTCGAATGGCTTTCTCGGAGTATCCTCCTCTATTAATTACACAAATAAAAATTTATTTGGAGGAGCGGAAAAACTAATTTTTTCCATTGGGGGTGGTTTTGAGTCGCAGCCGCCAATTTTCGACGAAACGCTTGATGGAGAAAAGATCCAGAAGGCCGGTCGAAGCTTTAACACATTTGAGATAGGTCCTACGTTGAAGTATGAATTACCTGGATTGTTTCCTACAAAAGCCACTATCTTGTCAAAGCGTCACCGACCAAGAACGATCATTTCTACCGCATATAATTTTCAGAAAAGGGCTGATTTCACTAGACACAATTTCCAATTGAATTATGCCTGGAAATTCTTTGTAGGAAAGACACAGATTTTTCAAGTAGGATTGCCCGGAATGTCGGTGATCAAATTTGTTAATATTGATAAATCTTTTGAATTTTCCTCCAAGCTAGACGAGTTGAATGACCTTTTTCTAAGAAATGCATATAGTAATCAGTTTGTTTGGGAAGACCTGAAATTCATCTTTGAATACAATAACAAAGAGAAGTTTGGAAAAGGGCGGTTTAATTTTTATTTGAATTCCACCCTCGAACCAGCCGGAAATGTATTATCCTGGTTCAGGAAATATCAAGACACATTGTCTAACGGTCAGTATGGTATTTTTGGTGTCGCGTACTCACAATTTACTCGTCTCGATAATGAGCTTATTTGTTCATATCCTTTCGGTAAGAAGAAAAGTTTAAATGGTCGACTTCAAGTAGGAGCTGGAATACCTTACGGAAATACCGAAACATCACTTCCTTATGATTATGCTTTTTTTGCAGGAGGTGCAAATGATAATAGAGGTTGGAGGGCACGCGCCCTGGCTCCTGGGTCTTATAAATATTATCTGGACACCAACCGCACAGCAACTCAGATAAGTGATATACGCCTGGGAGCGTCAGCTGAATTTCGTTTTTCGATTTCCGACCTTCTTAAAGGGGCTGTCTTTATTGATGCAGGAAATACGTGGACATATAATAAGGATGTCAATCGCTTCGGTAGTCAGTTTTCTAATAGCTGGTACAGAGAAATTGCTTTGTCTGCTGGTGTTGGAGTCCGCATTGATTTGGATTTTTTTATTTTAAGATTGGACGTGGGTCTGCCTTTAACAAACCCTGCCATGCCGGAGGGTGAGCGATGGATTTTCAATAAGGATCGGAGCGGATACATTTCGGAAGGAATAAACACGTTTGGTCTTGACGAGTATAAGAAATACCTACCTAATCCCTTTACTCCTTGTTTCCACTTTGGGATCGGTTTCCCATTCTGATGATTTAATCAATTTCGACTACGGTCAGGTTGGCAAAGCGAAGTAAAACTACCTTCGATCCGTGATGCGGGAAGAATATCGTAGCTTTCTTATCTGATCCAACACCTTCAAGTTTAGTGACTTTTCCTTTGCCGAATCGGTCATGGAGTACATTATAACCGACTTTTAATTCCGCAATACCGCCCGATCGATTTACAGAAGGATCTGATTTTTCAATCGATTTCATTCCTGTGGGAAGTTCAGGAGTTCGGTTAAGTCCTCCCGTAAAAGGTCTGTCGAAACTGGCTCTTGAACCTGCAAGAGACCTACCCGTTCCTCGTTGAGGAGTTTCGAAATGCAGGAATTTAGCATCGATCTCATCGATAAATCGGCTGGGTTCCGAAGTTACCAGGGAACCCCAGTTAAAGCGAGAGGTAGCATAGGAGAGTGTACAACTGACTTTTGCACGTGTTACTGCAACATAGAATAAACGTCGCTCCTCTTCCAGTTCTGACCTTGAGTTCAGAGCCATTTGACTTGGGAATAGATTTTCTTCGAGTCCCACAAGAAAAACGTGAGGAAATTCAAGTCCCTTACTGGAATGTATGGTCATCAGTGTAACGTGATTTCGCTCTTCATTTTTATCTTCATCCGCATCTGTAAGCAATGCCACGTCGATCATGAATTCTGATAAGGAAGCATCACTATCCTCTGGACGGGAGATTGTAAATTCGTTGATACCGGCCAATAACTCCTCGATATTCTGATAGCGTTCTACTTCTTCGGGACCT
>JBIITO010000181.1:0-2845 GCA_044340465.1 Crocinitomicaceae bacterium
ATTTATAAGTTCTTTGGTGGTTGTTTTTCCATTACTTCCGGTGATTCCAATAATTGGAATATTGAACTGTTTTCTGTGGTGATGTGCGAGTTGTTGTAAAAACTGTAAGGTATCTGTTACAAATAAGATGTTGGTGTCATTGCAACGTGCACGATCAGAACTAATGACGTATTTTGCACCATTTGTGATCGCTTGCTGTGCAAATTCATTCGCATCATAACGCTCGCCTCTTAGGCAAATAAATAGGTTGTCCTTGTTAATTGTCCGGGTATCTGTAGATACACCCGTGCATTCATAGAATAAATTAAAATATTGTTCCATAAAAAAGTCCCGCTAGTGCGGGACTCAAAGATAATTAAAGTTACGAATGTTAATTCCGTTTTCTCTTTTTGTAATTCAAATTAGGTTGTCCTCCTAGTCGATCCATCGCACATCGGAAACCAATGGTAGCGCTGGATTTATCTTCATCTAGGAATCTACGGTTTCCAGCAGATAACCAATACGCTCTATCAGCCCAAGACCCTCCTTTATATACTTTAGAACGGTCAGAAATCAATGTTGTTGGCCATCCAGATGAATTTGAAGTGATTCGGTCGTTGTTCAAGTCTAAGTTCTCATGTTGAGATTGATAAACTGTATTCTTTGCACTTAAACGACCTGAGTTTATATCTTCTTTACGTTTCGTATTGTTGTAATAGATTGAAGATTCTAAATCTCCGTCTAAATAATCGATGTAATCATCTTTTCTGTAGTTTAAACGACCAATGTTCTCCTCTTCCGTAACGTTTCTCCATCGTTGCTTACCACGACTTTCAATCGTATATTCAGATAATCCGTTTCGAAGATTTAACAACCAAGTAGTTATGGTTTGATCATCTCTATACTGTGGGAATTTAAAATCTAAATAATCGTTTCCAAAGGCATATGTCCATTTACATTCTGGGTCTTCACCTTCAATTGGTTTTTGTAAATAAATACCGAAATCTTTAGCTTGGTCACTGCTTTTTACGTCCTCTCCATTTTTATTTAATTCGGTCATGTCTGTTTCATTTCTGAAGTCCGAATTTAATAGTTTAGTCATCGGAGTATTTCCAAACAAGGATTTCTCAATGAAGGCAGAAGCTTTAACTGTATTCCCTTTATTGTAAAGGAAAATGGCAGTGTCAATTAACGAATTAAGCTCATCTAGTACTTCTAATTGTGCTTTGTCTTGTGATGTTAGTTTTCGCCCATTAGAAGTATAGTAATTACTTGGACTGTTAAATTGGTATTTACGCATGTCCTGACGTGAATTAATCATCGCTTTTTGTCGTTGGCTATTGATATATGCCTTTTGCGATTTGTCCAATACAGTAATGTAATCTGTCAACACCTTAGATTCTTTCGCACCTTTGGATGTAGTTACAGTTAAACTAACTGTGTATTTTCCTGGAGTAGAAAAGTTCACTAGAGCTGATGCAGATTGATCAGAATTCTTTTTGGTTAAGGAATCATATGCATACGTAACCTTACCTGGCCCTTCAACTTTCCATTGTCTTGATACAACAGAATCGGCACCATTAAATTTGCTAATTAAACGTATTGAATCAGTGGTCTCAACTAAATCAATGGCAGAGATAAACAATGGTGCACTAACGCTTTCTTTGTCTCTTCGTTCTTTTTCAAGCTGGGTGATATAGTTAGCTTTGTAATTCTTATCTAAATTAAGTTCGATGTTACCATGACGAGCATACAAAACTCTAGCATACTCATTCACAAATTCTTTCATGCCATGAACATCATAAATGTTGTCCTTGGTCTTAACATATTTGTCATGAAGCCCGTCTGGAACCATAAGAGGAGTTTGATATACGTTACCTCGGAATGGCATAAATCCATCCGCCAAATCACTCGTAGTTGGACGATAGGTATCCATCACCCACTCAGAAACGTTACCGGCCATGTTATATAATCCAAAGTCATTTGGCCAATAGGCGTCTACATAAGTAGTCGCATCTGCTCCATCATTCAATGCACCAGAAACCCCCATGTTATCTCCCGTTCCTCGAACGAAATTAGCTTGAATCGTACCTTGGAATTGTTCTTCATCATATCGGACATAATGTCCATCCCATGGGTAAATTCTTCGTTCGTCAATATTCTCAGAGTTCGGATCTAAGTTACCAAGTAAGCCAAGTGCAGCATATTCCCATTCAGCTTCTGTTGGTAGACGATATTTAGGAAGAAGGATTCCGTCTTCCAATCGAACCAATCGTTTACCTTGGTAATAATTACCTTCATCATTTACGGCATACACTGGGTCATAATTGTTCAGCATATATGGATCACGTGGATAAGATTCCCCTTCCTTAGGTGCAGTCACTTTACCGTCTGTTAAGGTGTATCCTTTACCTGAATATTTATAGTTTTTAGGGTCGTCCTTTTTAACTGCTCCAGATTCAATGTTGTACTGACCCGCTAAATAGCTTTCGGTATTAAACATATTTTCAGGAGCATTTTGAGATTTTTTAGCGTCCTTACTTTCAGGTCCTAAGGTACCTAAATCACCTCCGTCTTCAATTTTATCAGCAAAATGCCATTTAATAATTCCTTGTTCAACAAGAATGTACTCGTTGACACGATCAGTTCTCCATTTACAAAAATCATTGGCTTGAATCCAAGAAACACCAACGACTGGATAATCGCGGTAAGCAGGGTAACGGAAATAGTACTCCACAAATTTTTCACGGTAAGAAAGAGGATCTCTCCAACATAAAGTATCAGGAAGTGCTTTCTTGTAAATGTGAGGGTACGTCTTGTAGTATACGCGCTTCATCCAATATACGTACTCTAACCAGTGAAAGTT
>JBIITO010000093.1:0-9594 GCA_044340465.1 Crocinitomicaceae bacterium
ACTCATTAAAACCATCGGCCGTTCGAAAACCGTGATGCTTTCTACACATATCATGCAGGAGGTGGAAGCTATATGTGACCGTGTGGTCATTATCAATAAAGGTCAGATCGTGGCCGATGATACAGCTTCTCATCTTCAGGTCGATCTTTCGCACCAAACTGTTTACGCTGAATTCGAAGGTGAACTTTCGAAAAAGCAATTGCAGGGAATTCCACATGTGAAAAAAGTCGAAAAGGTCAAAGAAGGTTGGTTGCTTGAAACCACAGATGATGTCGATTTGCGAAAAGAGATCGCACAATATGCGCAACAGAAAAGCATTCTTGTCCTTACACTGAAAACGGAAGCCAAAACACTCGAAGAAGTATTTAAAGAATTAACACGATCCTAATGCCCACAAATTTTATCGCAGAATTGCAATGGCGCGGAATGGTGCACGACATCATGCCGGGTACCGAAGAAGCCTTGAATAAAAAAGTATCCGCCGGATACATAGGATTCGATCCAACGGCAGATTCGCTGCATGTGGGACATTTGGTGCAGATCATGACGCTGGTTCATTTTCAGCGTGCAGGACATAAACCTTATGCATTGGTTGGAGGAGCTACCGGAATGGTGGGGGATCCTTCCGGGAAATCACAGGAACGTAATTTACTCGATGCAGCAACATTGGACCATAATGTAGCTTGCGTGAAAGCGCAATTGGAGAAATTCCTTGATTTCAATAGCGGAGCGAATTCTGCCGAGATGGTTAATAATTACGACTGGTTCCGTGACATGAGTTTCCTGGAATTCATCCGTGATGTAGGAAAGCATATCACTGTGAATTACATGATGGCCAAGGATTCAGTTAAAAAGCGCCTGGAAACAGGGATGTCGTTTACTGAATTCTCGTATCAGTTGGTTCAGGGTTTTGATTTCTATTACCTCAATAAACACAAGAGCTGCATCGTTCAATTGGGTGGTTCGGATCAGTGGGGAAACATCGTTACCGGAACTGAGTTGATCCGTCGTAAATCCGGCGGTGAGGCGTACGCGGTAACTACACCTTTGATCAAAAAAGCAGACGGAACCAAATTCGGTAAGACCGAGAGCGGTAGCGTGTGGTTGGATCCGGAGAAAACAACACCTTACGAGTTTTACCAGTTCTGGTTGAATGCCAGTGATGCAGATGCCGGAAATTACATTCGAATCTTTACCTTGAAATCCCGTGAAGAGATCGAAGCGTTGGAAACCGCACATGCGGAAGCTCCGCATATGAGAGCACTTCAAAAAGCACTTGCGGAAGACATCACGGAGCGTGTTCACGGTGCGGATGCATTGAGAACAGCCATTGCGGCATCTAATATTCTGTTTGGTAAATCCACCGCGGATGACTTGCGCTCCTTGAGTGAAAAAGATTTCTTTGCCATCTTTGACGGCGTACCACAGGCATCGGTATCCAGAAGTGAATTCGATGGATCGATGTCGATCGTAGATGCGCTTGCAGCTAAAACAGGATTTTTGTCCTCCAACGGAGAGGCGCGTCGCGAGTTGAAAGCAAATGCCATTTCCGTGAACAAAGAAAAAGTAGGAGAGGATTTCACCTTAACATCAGATCACCTGATCAACAACAAATACATCCTACTCGGCAAGGGGAAAAAGAACAATTACATTTTGATCGTCCATTAGTTTGTATTGGTGTAATGTAGCGTTCGATATTGCATCGTTTTGAATAGGTTTTTCAAAATGCAAGCCGGAGTTTATACAAGTTACTTGAAAATGGCTACTTAGTAGTTTTCGAAATGGTATTTGACATCGCATAAATAAAGTCCATGTGCGGCAACTGATTTTGCCGCAGCGGATCTATCCTTAGCATCAAGAATAATTCGAATTTCTTTAGGTTCAATTTTTCCGAGACCTACTTCGAGTAAGGTGCCTACCGTTGATCGAACCATGTTTCGTAGGAAGCGATCAGCGCTAATCTCAAAATACCAAGTTGTTTCAGTTTCTTGCTCCCAAAAAGCTTTCGTAACTGCACAGCTATTGGTTTTAACATCCGAATGTAATTTTGCAAGAGAAGTGAAATCCTGCGTTCCGAGAAAATGTTTTGCTGCCTCGTTCATTCGTCTGAAATTAGGTACTTCGGATAGATAAAGGTGGCTGTGTATTCTGAACGGATCCTTTTCCAGGGTCACAAAATACCGGTAGGTTCGGCAGAGGGCATCAAATCGTGCATGTTGCTCACAAGGAAATATTCTGAATATTGAAATGGACGAAGGTAACATCCTGTTGAGTTTGAATCGCAAATGTTCCAGATCTAACAAGATTGGATGATTCGGAAGGTCAACATGAAAAAAAAACTGAGAAGCATGCACACCTGCATCCGTGCGACCACAGCCTACAATTTCTATGGGTTGATTGCCGTAGATGCGTGAAATTGAAAGCTCAATTGTTTCCTGAACTGTTACGGCATTAGGTTGACACTGCCAACCGCAAAAGTCTTTCCCGTTATAGGCAATTTCAAAAAAGTACCGCATTACGGAAAGCTGAATAGGCTGTTATTGAGCAGTTGGAATTATGTAATCTGTCATGTCGATTTGGTAGATGTCCATACTAGCTTTCTGGCCTACGATCTCAAAACTAGACAACACCGCCTTTTTTATGTCAGGATAGTATTGGAAATGCGTGTCGTTGTTTACTGAGTTGAACATGATGCCTAGATTTACAGGTGTCCCCCAGGAATCCCCTTTATTTTCTGCTACGTATATATCATACCCACCCATTCCCTCTAATCCATTCGAACTGAAAAAAAGAAAGCGCCCATCACCCGATATAAATGGTGTGGTCTCATTTCTTGACGTATTTATGGTTGTCGGCAGTGGTGCTGCTTCTCCCCAACTTTTCCCATTGCGATGAACAACATAAATGTCTGTTCCTGATTTATCACCTTTACGATCTGAAACGAAATACATCGTGTTCATGTCTTCAGTCATTGTTGCAGAGCCTTCGAAGAAAGAAGTGTTAATAGTTTTGTTATTAATCCGTTTCGGAGTTGACCACTTATTTTTTGTGCTCATTTCGATAGTAAAGATATCCGATCCTTTTGTTGGTTTGCTCGTTTCAATGGCCGAGGTATTGATGGTCATTAGACCATTTAAACCGTCTCCGGAAATGTAGGTTATTGCATCGAATCCATCTGAATTTATGCGTCCTAGTTCATTGCTTATCGAGTCCCAATTATTTGTGTTTTGATTCCAAACAGAAAAATAGGTATCCTCAAAAAATTCTTGATCATCAGGGTTCATATTTCCTCCTTTTGTATCGCTTCTTCTAGATACAAAATAAATTGACTTACCGTGGTTTGTGAGAATTGGACAATAGTCATTGTAACCTGAATTTAGGGAACTCAAACTTACTTTTCGGGAACTTGTGCCTAAGGCAATTTGGCCTTTTGCAAATTCAGACTGTTTTATGAGGAGTTCTAGCTGAAGCTCTTTTGCCCTGCTTGTTGAGAGTAATGACATTGCCATAGTGTAGTTGTTTTTAGCTGAGTCGAGGTCACCCATGCGATGATAGCATCGACCAAGCAATTCATAAACATCTTTATTAATCTCATTTTTATCAAGATTCAATGCTTCTTTAGCATATTTCAGAGCTAAGCCATAATTATTCATTTGGTATTGACATTGACTTACCCAATAGGCATTTCTCCAATTAGATGGATCCTTAATTGAAGATTGACGGAAACGTACTAGTGCATCCCTAACCTTACCTTCGTTGAACAGGGTACGCCCCTCTTCGATGAGCAACAAGCAAGCTGTCTTATCAACGAGTGTCGAAGTAGTATCCGGTGGTAAAGAATTCGCAACTGCGTTAGGTTTTGCGCTAAGAAAAAATAATACAAGAAATAAGAAGTTATATATGCCTTTTGTCATGGTTCTCAATATGTGTGAAAAAGTGAACTAAATTCTCTGCAAAAGAAAACAATTTTATTCGTTCAAAAAATAGGATAAGTTACTTTCCACCATTTACTTTTCGGTTTTCTTTTTAATGTAACCAAGTTCTTTCATAGCTAAAGTTGTGGCAATGATCGCCAATACTGGTGCTGTTGAAGCAATAACCCACAAAATCAGGTGGTAACCTATTTGTAATACGCTTCCTGATAAGTTTGCAGGGTCATAACCCTTTAGACTAAAAATGATACCCAAATCAACAGGCCCAAAGATCATCAGTGCGTACATTCCTCCGATAGAAATAGCTAATCCCTTATGCTCCTGAACGAAAGTGATGCTTTTCTGAAAATCTAATTTTCTACGCTCGTTTATGTAATCTATAAAGCTGAACCCATAATAATAGGAGGAGACTAGAAAGATTAGCCACATGATGGGTGATTCAGCGGCGTTCTTCCAATATAACCATGCGATTGCGTAAAGAGGGATAATGATGAGGTATTGGCGTAAAATATTCCGCATGGCTAAACGTAAGGCCCGCTTAATGTCTTTCCAGAATTGTTCCAGGTTGAATTTGTATGCATTTCCCGTGAGGATTGTTTCACAGCGTTCGCTTAAATAGGCCAGTAAAGGAGAAAGTACGATAACAACGATGAACTTGGCAAAGGTCATTAACATAATTCCAAGTGTAACATCTATGATCAGTCCTAGTAAGAACCAAACGATTTCGCTCATTGTTTGTGCTTCTGAAACAGATTGTCGGGAAGCCATGAGTTCTCCGCCTTTGTATACGAGAATCATGATCGCAGCCGGAACAAAGATGTACAAGTATAGACCATGTTTTAACATGAAAGGTACCGCCCGAAAAAATGAGTTCAGACCCAAATAAAAATGCTTGAAATGCTGCGTCATTTGCTACTCGATCAAATATAGGAAAACATACGTTTTTACAAATATTCGGTCAGTGTATTTGTTATCTTTGCGCTTTCTTTTTTGAAATTAACATTTAGCGTATGCAATTCTCTAGCTTAACGGCTATTACACCGGTTGACGGTAGATATCAGTCAAAAACAAAGGAACTTCAACCTTACTTTTCAGAGTTTGGACTGATCCGATACAGGGTCATTGTAGAGGTGGAATACCTTATCGCACTGGTTAGTGCACAGATCGGCCCATTGGAGGATTTTCCGACAAATAAGTTTGATGAGATGAGAAAAGTATGCTCGTCCTTTTCTGAAGAAGATGCCAACTGGATCAAGAATATGGAGAAGACAACCAATCATGACGTGAAAGCAGTTGAATATTTTCTAAAGGAGAAAATGACGGAGTTGGGACTGGAAAAGTACCTTGAATTCGTTCACTTCGGACTGACATCTCAAGATATCAATAACACTTCGATTCCGCTTTCATTGAAAGAAGCGATCCATGAGCAATACCTTCCACTACTCGAAAAACTCATCACGAAACTGTTTGATTTTCAGGAAGAATGGAAAGATATTCCGATGCTTGCACGTACCCATGGTCAGCCGGCATCGCCTACGAGATTGGGTAAAGAGATTAAAGTTTTTTCAGAGCGCTTGAAAATTCAGGTGGAACAATTGAAGCAAGTGCCTTTTTCTGCGAAATTCGGAGGTGCAACCGGAAATTTTAATGCGCACAACGTAGCTTTTCCTGATTACGACTGGGTAACCTTCGCAAATAGCTTTGTCAATAATATCCTTGGGTTGAACCGCAGTCAAACGACCACGCAGATCGAGCACTACGATAATCTGGCGGCTTTATTTGACTGTCTGAAGCGCATCAATACGATCGTACTCGATCTTAACCGCGACATGTGGACATACATTTCCATGGACTATTTCAAACAAAAGCTGAAAGAGGGGGAGATTGGTTCTTCGGCTATGCCACATAAGGTTAATCCAATTGATTTTGAAAATTCTGAAGGAAATATTGGAATTGCCAATGCGTTGTTTGAACATCTTTCCGCCAAACTTCCTGTTTCCAGATTACAACGAGACTTAACGGATTCAACCGTTTTGCGAACGATTGGAATGCCTATGGCGCACACCTTTATTGCATTTAAATCTACCCTGAATGGACTCGAGAAATTATTATTGAATGAAGATGCATTCCGCTCCGATCTTGAGAACAACTGGGCGGTCGTAGCCGAAGCCATTCAAACGATCCTTCGCAGAGAAGACTTTCCTAAACCATACGAAGCACTGAAGGGGCTTACAAGGAAAAATGAGGCAGTGACCAGAGCATCAGTTCACGAATTTATTGAATCATTGCCTGTGTCTGAGGATTTGAAAAAAGAATTGATGGCTATCACGCCGTCAAATTATACAGGTATTCAATTAGTTTAAGTAATCAATACGACTTAAAATGAAAACTATACTCACAACACTTATTGCGATTTGCGCGATTCATATAGCAGTCGCTCAGGATTACAAAATTAAATGGAGTGAGATTCAGAAGTCAAATGGTCGATTGAGTGACATCCTTCCTGTATCCGGTAGTGATTTCTATTCTCTTCGATGGGCAGGTGGTTTGTTTGGTACATATACGCTGGCTCGTCACGATAATTTTGTCAATGCAGAGAGCCAACGTATAGAGATGAAGGTAGAAAGCGGTATGGCTAACTTTGAAGGTGCTAGGATGATCGGCGATAAACTGATAGTGTTCCTTTCTGATCGTGCCTATGGAAAGAACCATTTCTTCATGCAGGAATACGGTAAGAACCTGATGCCGAAAGGACCATCAAGAGAAATAGCTTCCTATGATATTGAGAAAGGAATGAGTAAGGGTAGTTTCGATGTGATCACTTCTCGTGATAAGTCATTCTTTGGTGTGGTTTGGTCTATTCCCGGAAAAAAAGATACCAAGGATCATTACGGTTTTAAGATTCTGGATAGTGAACTGAATGAGGTGTCATCAGGCGACTATGATCTTCCTTATGATTCCAAATTGTGCACAATAACAAATTATTACCTCTCTAACACCGGTGATTATTTCCTTTCATTAACAGAATACCAAGCCGGAGAAAAAAAAGTATTTCGAAGCTATCTCGATTACAAGGCAGTGCACATCCTGCACATTACTACTGATGAGATTGAGGACATGACACTCGATTTGGAGGGTAAGCGAATTGAGGCAATGGTCATGAATTCTGACAACGATAAGATCTTCACTATTTCAGGTGTTTACGGTGACAAAGGAAAGGCGGGAGTGACCGGTTTGATGTATTTGCGTGCGAATTTCGCAAAGAAGGAGGTGCTGAATGAAGGATTTGAGAAATTTGGAAAGGATTTCATCACTCAGGATTGGTCAGACAGGCAAAAAGTAAAAGCCGAAAAAAGAGAGGCTAGGGGGAAGGGTGAGCCTCAGCTTTACAACTATGTGATGCGTCAAACGGAAGTGTTGAGTGATGGAAGTATTGTTGGTTCACTTGAGCAGTATTTCGTAATTACGAATACTTATACGGATCCAAGAACTGGAATTACACGAACTACATATACCTACTATTACAATGATATCATCGCCTTTAAGGTGGGTTCTGACGGTGGCTTTGATTGGCTGTCCAAGATCAACAAAACACAAATTTCCAGTAATGATGGGGGCCATTTAAGTTCGTACGTTCGTTTTGTGGATAATGGTAAGCTTTGTTTTGTATTCAATGATAATGTCAATAACTACGACGATGCGGGCAAATTTCTCAAGCCTGAAAGGTTGTCGGCAGCAAGTTTCTCGAATAAAAGAAATGTGGTAGCTATTGTAGAGGTAGATCTGGCGGATGGAAGTTATGATCGACGTTCATTCTTCGATCGTAAAGACATTGCGTCTATACTTGTTCCTAAACAATGTCAGATTGATTTTGTAAACAAGGATATTCTATTGTACGCTATCAATGGACGCAAAGAGCGTTATGGTTTGATGCCGTTCAAGGAATAGATGTTGAGTATAACGCTTTGAACCATTTAAAAAGGGTAGTCAGAAGAAAAGCGATTCCTAAAGCAAGTAATATCTTACCGAGCAAATCACCTGTGCTGCTGAAAAAAGTGAGTTCATTATTTTTATCGAGGGTTGAACGAAGCGCATCCTCTTTCCACCATACACTTTGTTTAATTATATCCCCCTTCTGATCAATAAAACAACTTATCCCTGTATTTGCTGATCTTGCAAGGCTTCTTCTGTTTTCGATCGCACGGATCCTTGAGAAGCTCATGTGTTGCTTGTAGCCCGGTGTATCTCCCCACCACCCGTCATTGGTGATTAAACAAATGACCTGGGCTCCCTTTCGACATTGTTCTGCACAAAAATCACCGTAAATGGATTCATAACAGATCAATGGCGCAAAAGTGAGTGCTTTTGTTTGAAGCGTTTTTGGTGTTTTTTCTATTCCCAGAGTGCCTGATGTTCCTCCATTATTGATCGAAAGTTCTTCCAGAAAAGGCAGCCAGTCAGAGAATGGTATTTTTTCAACCCCTAACACCAGTTTGGACTTATGTAGAAATTCATGTGTTCCATCTGGTTCCATGAGCAGGGAACTATTATAGTATTCAATGAATCCTGGTCCGTCAGCAAGTTTGACTGATGCTCGTGAATTTCGCTGTGTGAAGAAATGTGCGGTAGATGCTCCCGTGTAGAGTGAAGTGTGTCCCCAGTTACTCAACTCAGTTCTCAAATAGCGATAGAAATCATGCTGTATGAGCTCCTCTTCATAAAAAGTGCTGCTTAAAGCAGTTTCAGGGGCGATCACGAGGCAAGTGTTGGGTGTTACTTTCTTTTTGGCCTGGGTAACGAGTTTTTTTAGTTGTGATCCGATCGGTGCTGTGAATTTCTCATTATACGGATCAATATTCGGTTGTACGACGACTACTTCGACTGGATTTCTGAATGTGTCATATGTGTAGTATATTGCCAATGAAATAATAACAGGAATGATCAATACGCTCGAAAAGATCGAAACGGATCTCCATCGCCAGTTTTTTACTTTCAGATAATTTTTTAATAATGAATAACCCAAAAAATTAACGATCAAGATCCATACCGTTCCACCTAACATTCCGGTATATTCGTACCATTGGATCCAGGTTGTTCGGATGGAGAAAAAGTTGCCAAAACTCAGCCATGGCCAGGAAAGCTCCCAACGGTGATGAAGAAACTCAAAGCCTCCCCAGACTGAAAGAAGAATCAATAATGCGTAGTTTGAGCGGCTGTTTTTTAGAACGATGTGGTAGCACTGATAGGCGATTGCCATCAATAAGGCATTAAGAATGAACGCCATCACAGCACCACCGGGACTTGCATTCCAGATCCACCAGGTTGTTCCAAGGTTGAAAATGAGAAAAGTGAGGTAAGCATGAATAAAAACTTTTCCGGATCTGTAACGGGAATTTCGAATGGTATCCTCTACCTGAAGCAATGGTATCCAACTAATAAATACAAGAGGCGTGAGGCTGCCTGTAAAAGGAAACGACAATACCATGAGCACTCCTGATAAGACACTTAATAAATATCGTTTCGATCTGTTCAATGGCATGCTCAAAAATAAAAAGAAAAGGGGCTGTCTCAAAAGGATAGTCCCTTTTTCATTTGATTTTGTTAAAAACAAAAAACGGGAGATTTCTCTCCCGCCCTGAAAGATGCGTATCTTTCAGTATGT
>JBIITO010000094.1:0-9560 GCA_044340465.1 Crocinitomicaceae bacterium
GACTTTGGCTTTACTTCCGTCGTGAAGAGTAATAATTCCATCCTTAATGTGACCTTTCTCAACTGCATGCTGAAATTCGTGCATCAGATCTTCAGTGATAACATCCCCTTTTTTATGATGTTTACCAGCTTCAACAACAGTGAAGTTTTCTAAATCACCAAAATGACCCTTGACAATTGCCTGAGAACCATCAGCTAGTTCAACTTTACCGAACTCAGAACCGTGAATGAAGTGACTCCACTCCCACGCCTGAGAACCAACGAAGAAGAAACCTCCAATGATCGTTGCGATCATCCATTTGATCACACCCTTCTTGTCCAAACGGTGTCCGGCCTCAACAGCCAACACCATCGTAACAGAAGAAACGATCAAAATGAATGTCATTAAAGCCACGTACAAAAGAGGATAACCATGCCCTAGGAATGGCATGGAGTTAAATGTTTCTTCACCTATTGGCCAAGCGTCTTGAGAATCATGTCTAGTAAATCCGTAAGCTACAAGAAGACCTCCAAAAGTTAAAGCATCCGAAACCAAGAAAAACCACATCATCAGTTTTCCATAGCTGGTACTGAAAGGTGAGATCTTACCTCCCCATAGGGTGCTTGCGTCAATTTGTTGAGTAGCGTGTCCTGCCATTACAAAAAATTTTTGTGCAAGTTTAATGAATAAAAAGTAAAAAAAGCAACAAATAGAGCCACAATAGTCCCAAAAAGTGCCAGAAGATTGCGCCAAGTCTCAAGCTTAAATTCTCTCGAGAATTAAATCTTCCTGAAAATGAACCTATTGTCATTTTCGTCATGTAGATCATGGTTACCAAAATGTGTAACAAATGTAAAAAGGTAATGATGTACAGATAGGACGTCGCCGTATCGGCTGTTTCCATTGCTTTTATCTGAAGATAACGTGATAATTTCTTGCCCTCGTAATGCAATTCGCGGTTTTTGTATTCCAACTCTTTTCCTTTAAAATAAATGTGAAAATCTTTCCCCATTTCTCCCTTGACAAAGAAATCACCTCGACTATCACGAATGTTCACGGCCAGATCTTTCAATCGCATCAGATCCACGTACTGCAGTTCCTTTCCATCCGGTTTTGTCAATTTTCCATTTATTAAACCCAAAGGTTGAGCTTCGTGATAGAGAATGAATTCTTTTCCATAAGAACCCACAACCTGATAAGGCTTATTTCGCTCAAGATCTACGAAACATTTAGTAAAGTTCTGAAGCGATTTCATTTGTTCTTCAGAAATCTTTTTTCCGTCAAGTAAGTAATCGTTGCCATTGACATCAACGAATTTGCCGTTCATTTTGATCTCGTAATAATCACCGTATTTACCATCAGTCACTATTATGTGATTATTGGAAGCATGAGCACCAAAATCAACCAATTGTCCGTATCCTTTAAACTGAAAATAGATGAATGACAGACCCGATAAAAAAGTCAATGCCATGAATAATTTCAAATTACCTAAAGCGTCTCGTTTTGCAGCACGGATACCCAATTCAAGGAACAAACTACTGAGTACAATAACCGCTGTACTTATCCAGAATGAGGATGGTAAAGGGTATTTCAACCAAAAGGAATCCCCCATCGAAACGATATATGCGGAGGTAAATCCAGCAAACATCATAACAATACTAAAAATCCCGACGTAAACGAGATTCTTTTTCATTTTCTCACGCACTTCAGGCGCGAGTTCTTTACTGTAATCTCTTTTCATAGCTGCTTATTTTGGTATAATACTTTCAACTTTATCAAACACATATATAAACTGAATGATTGGTAAATAAACAAACGAAGCGAACATGAGTTTTCGCGCATCTGCAGTTTCGCACGAATGATAGAGTTTATAGGCATAAATGAAGAACATTGTGCTGCAAAGTGTAACAACGATGAGAGTGACTGTACCTGTCCAACCCAAAAGCCAAGGCAACAAACTGAACGGAATAAGTGCAAGCGAATAAACCATAATTTGAAAGGCAGACGCCTTTGATCTTCCATCAGCGGCAGGCAACAGCGAAAATCCTCCGGCTTTGTAATCATCAAAGACCACCCACGCAATTGCCCAGAAATGGGGGAACTGCCAGACGAACTGGACAAAGAAAAGAACTCCAGGTAGCAAACCAAAATGATTAGTATGGGCAATAGCACCAAGCATGGGCGGAATGGCTCCTGGAAAAGCTCCGACAAAAACGGCCCATGGAGTCACTCTCTTTAATGGAGTATAGATAAATACATAAGATATGAAGGCAGCTAGTCCTAAAAGTGCCGAATAAAAATTGATCAGAAAAAGCAACCCGCAACCAAAAACAAGACAAAATATTACCACGATGTAGGCCTCAGTAACTGACATCAGATCCATCGGGATGGGGCGCTTTTCTGTACGCTTCATGAGTTTGTCCAGATCACGTTCCCAAATCTGATTGGCGCCATTGGACGCAGCAGTGACCAACAACCCTCCGATCATAAGGTAGTTGATTATCAATCCATTTGTGCCGCCGGCAAATAAGTAACCCGACAAGGCGGAAAGGATAACGAGTGAAGAGAGCCTGAACTTGGTGAAGATCAGATAGGATTTAAACTTAACAGAACCGGAGCGCTTTTCGGTATGAACCTCCATGTGTTTTTATGAGATGCAAAAATAGTAATTAAGACTGAACACGCGCGGTTAGCCAAGGCATTATTCATTGGATATGCAATCCATTTACTTTTATACATTTGCCAAAAACATCAGTAATTTGATATGAAATTATCCATTCTCATTCCCGCATACAACGAAGAACGAACGATACATACGATACTTGAGAAAGTCAACGAGGTAGTTCTTGAATATGGAGTAACAAAAGAGATCATAATTGTCAATGATTGTTCGAGGGATAAGACTGTAGCGAAAGTAAATCAATTCATAGCGGATCACCCTGAGATGGAGATACGCTTATACTCTCAGGAAAAAAACATGGGAAAAGGTGCTGCAATTAACAGGGCAATTAAAGAGTGTACGGGAGATTATTTGATCATTCAGGATGCTGATCTCGAATATGATCCACAAGAATACAATCTGTTGTTAAAACCCGTATTCGTGGATAGTGCTGATGTGGTTTATGGGTCCCGTTTTATTGGTCATCATCCACATCGCATTCTTTTCTTCTGGCATTCGATCGGAAATAAGTTCCTTACCTTTTTGTCTAACATGATGACTAATCTGAATTTAACAGACATGGAAACATGTTACAAATTAATCCGTAGTTCGATCGCTAAAGACATCCATGTTAGAGAACGTAGATTTGGAATTGAGCCAGAAATAACAGCCAAGTTGGCCAGGAAGCCAAAGATCCGTATTTACGAGGTCGGTATTTCCTACTATGGACGAACTTATGATGAAGGAAAGAAGATCAGTTGGAAAGATGGATTTCGTGCCATTTACTGCATCTTCAAATATCGCTTCGTAAAATAAGAAAGGGAAGCATCGCCTCCCTTTATCCTTATTCTTAATCCTTCTCTATATTATAGGATCAACATAGCATCTCCGTAGGAATAAAAACGGTATTTCTCTTCAACTGCCTGTTTGTAGGCCTCCATCATCAAATCATGCCCGCAGAAAGCGGAAATCATCATCAATAAGGTGGAAAGTGGCATGTGGAAATTGGTAACCAACGCATCGGCCACACTGAAATCATAAGGGGGAAAAATGAACTTGTTCGTCCACCCATCGAATGGCTTCAACATTCCTTCGGTCGATACAGAAGTCTCTATTGATCTCATGGAGGTAGTTCCTACAGCACAAACTTTTCGTTTATTACGCTTTGCCTCATTTACAATTTCAGCACATTTTTCAGAAATCATTACTTGCTCCGAATCCATTTTATGCTTTGTAAGATCTTCCACTTCCACAGGGCGAAACGTTCCCAATCCAACATGCAATGTAACCTCAGCGAAATTCACTCCCTTTAATTCAAGGCGTTTCATTAATTCGCGGGAGAAATGAAGGCCGGCAGTTGGTGCAGCCACTGCTCCTTCCACTTTCGCAAAAATAGTCTGATAGCGCTCTTCATCTTCGGGTTCTACCTCTCTCGCAATATATTTTGGGAGTGGAGTTTCTCCCAGTTCTGTGATCTTTGCTTTGAATTCCTCATAAGGTCCATCGAAAAGGAAACGCAACGTACGACCTCGAGAAGTGGTATTATCGATTACCTCGGCAACCAGGGAGTCATCATCACCGAAATACAACTTGTTTCCGATACGAATCTTACGTGCAGGATCTACCAATACATCCCAAAGCAAACTTTCACGATTCAATTCGCGCAACAGAAACACCTCGATCTTCGCTCCGGTCTTCTCTTTGTTACCGTACATCCGCGCAGGGAATACACGTGTATTATTCATGATCATTACATCTCCCTCAGAGAAATAATTGATAATGTCCTTAAATAATTTATGCTCGATCTTTCCGGAATCACGATGAATGACCATCAGGCGTGACTCATCACGATTTTCACTGGGATATTCCGCGATCAGCTCTTCCGGTAAATGGAAGCTGAAATCGGAAAGTTTCATTTTACTCATAAGGACGATTTATTTTTTGGAGTGCAAAGATACAATTTGAAAGAGGCCTTGTCAAGCATTCATTTCGGAAGCGCCCGAATATAAGTGATCAAATCCTCGACTTGTCTGGCATCTTGAATCGAAAATTCTCCTGATCTTGTTCTTCTTAATGTTATCAAGGTGCCCCCACAACCAAGCGCTTGACCAAGATCGTGGGCAAGAGATCGAATGTAGGTTCCTTTCGAACAGACGATCCGGAAATCTACTTCCGGAAAACGTGAAGCATCTACTTCGAAAGTATCTATCTGCACCTTGCTTGACTTTAATTCAACCCTTTTTCCTTCCCTTGCGAGATCATATGCTCTTCTGCCATCGATCTGCTTGGCCGAGAAAATAGGCGGTACTTGGTCGATCGTGCCCGTCAATTTCAAGGCCGACTCAGTTATTGACTCGGGGGTAATTGCTACCGTAGAAGACTCACTGTCAAATGATGTTTCCAGGTCATAGGAAGGAGTGGTCTTACCTAAAAGAATGGTGCCGGTATATTCTTTTTTACCTGCCATGTATCCATCAATCTTCTTAGTATGTTTACCGACGCATATGACTAATAATCCCGTTGCCAAAGGATCTAAAGTTCCTGCATGTCCGACTTTTACTTTCTTGAGATTAAAGTGTTGCTTTATATTCCAACGCAATTTATTCACCACGTCAAAGGAAGTCCATTCGTAGGGTTTATCTACAAGTAAGGTTGTGCCGTCGAGAAAGTCCATCAGAAGGAAAAAAGGATCAACAGAATAATTCCCGCCACGATCCGGTACCAACCCCAGATACGAAATCCATATTTTTCGATCAGACTTATGAAAAACTTGATGGCGATCACTGCAACGATAAAGGCGATGATATTTCCCAATGCAAAAAAGAGCATATTATCCGAAGAACTCATGATCATTTCGTACCCATGCTGCTCCTTACCACTGATCGTCCAATCTTTTAAGAAAATAGAATAGCATGTAACAGCCAGCATCGTAGGGACGGCCAGAAAAAAAGAAAATTCTGCTGCAAGTTTCCTCGATAGCCCTTGTTGCATACCGCCTATTATCGATGCTGCAGATCGACTTGTTCCTGGCATCATAGCTAAGCATTGCCAAAATCCAATAATGACAGCTTTACGGATACTCAATTTCTCCTCTTCAAAAATTACAGGATTCATGAAAAACCTGTCAATAAAAAGTAAAACAACCCCACCGGCAAGCAGCACCAGGGCAATAGGAATAGGTTTTTCTAGCACAGCCTCGATCTTATCGTCGAAGAGCTTTCCGAGAACCAATGCGGGAATGACTGCACAAGCGAGTTTTATGTAAAACTGAATGGATCGGAAATCAAAGAATTTCTTTGCATAAAGAAAAAGGACCGCCAATATGGCACCGAACTGAATGGACACCTGGAACATTTTCACAAAAGCATCACCTTCAGTATGAAAAGCTGCACTTGTGAAGATCATGTGAGCAGTGGACGATATAGGAAGGAATTCCGTTAGACCTTCGACAATTGCCAGAATAATCGCCTGGATCAAATCCATCTTAGGCTTTTTTCGGGCGTTTCATAATCGAATACAAGATAACGATGTATCCTGCTACGATAAGGATAGGTGCAATGGTAATACGCTGTGTACTGAATAATTCATTCGCATCGAACTTTTCCGGATCTTGAGATGCACCACCAATCATCAGGATAAATCCAATTACGTTTACTGCCAAACCAATAAGTAATAGGCGGTAATTTGCTGATTTAAAGCCGAATTTGGGGTTTTCAGAAGATTGAAGTTCTTTTTCCATAACACGAAATTAATACAAATCGTCCAACTTCATTCGTAAATACTTGTTGAGGGCGATCCATGTGGAGATGAGGGTGAGCAGAATGCCTGAAGCGAAAACAGCACCGATCAGTATCGCAAGTCCTGCTGCCGTAAAAGAGATCTCAAGTGTCTCAAGTGTGTTATTCAAGGCAAAGAATAAGGTCATTAGCAAGACCAATCCAATCAGTGAAGAAAAAATTCCCTGCAAAATCGACTGACGCAAAAATGGTCGCCGAATATAGGCAGAAGTAGCGCCCACCAACTGCATGGTTTTAATAGTAAATCGCTTTGAGTACAATGCAAGACGGATAGTATTGTTAATCATGGCAACTGCAACGATGATCAGGAGTAAGGCCACCACCAGAAATAAAAAAACAAACTGACCAAAGCCTAAATTCACCGTTTCAACACTTGACTTGTCATAATTAACTTCATCAATTTGATCAGGATAAGCATTAAGTAGAGCCTTTTTGATCTTGGCCATACCTTCTTTTGTTGCAAATGCTGCTTTTGGTTTAAACCCAACAGTCGGAGGCAAGGGATTGTCGCCTTCAAATACACTAAGGATCTGATCCGCATTCTGATCTGTCCCACTGAACTCCTCGATGGCACGATCCGGTGAAACAAAGAAAACTTCGTTGAATTGATTCCACGTTTTTAATTCCTGTTCGATCTGTTTGATATCCGCTGCATTCAATTGAGGTTTGAAAAACAGATCTCCTTGCAGCGATTCTTTTGCCTGCTTTTCCAAATTCTTCAAGCCGATCACCCCTCCCAGCACAAGTCCAATCATAAAAAGCACCAATGAAATTCCGAGAACGGTAGAAGCATAACTTGTTCTTACACCGCGCTTACTGTATTTTTCTACCCCTGAAGCCATATGACACGAAATTAATCATGCTGAAAGAAAATGAACCAGAAGCCTAAGAAAAATTAAACAACGCTCAATGTTAATAAGTGGCCTTACCGACCCCCCACTTCTTAACAAACGTTAAAAAGACGTAGTAAATGTAATTTTTACTATACCCCTACGTTTTAGTTACAACAAAGCAGCGGAAGGGAAATGAAAAACGTGGCATACGATTTGATTTCCTGACCTTGTAAAGTTAGTTTTCATAAGTAGTAGTAGTTTAGGTTTTGGAGAGAGGGGTTTAGCCCCTCTCTCCTGTTTTATACCCCGGCTATTTTGTATACCTTTGTATCAGATCGCAAATCCCTGACAGTAAAGAATTATGAAACAGATCCGCAACTTTTGCATCATTGCCCATATTGACCACGGAAAAAGTACACTTGCAGACAGACTGCTACAAACCACAGGTACTATTTCAGATCGTGAAATGCAGGCACAAGCTTTGGATGATATGGATCTGGAACGTGAACGAGGAATCACTATCAAGAGTCACGCGATACAAATGAACTACAAGTTCGAGGGAGAGGAATACATCCTGAATCTGATCGATACCCCCGGACACGTAGACTTTTCTTATGAGGTTTCACGTTCAATTGCGGCCTGCGAAGGCGCGCTGTTAATCGTAGATGCATCACAGGGAATTGAAGCACAAACCATATCGAATTTATATCTTGCCCTCGAACACGATCTCGAAATCATTCCGATTTTAAACAAAATGGACTTACCCGGGGCGATGCCGGAGGAAGTCACAGATCAGATTGTAGACCTTATCGGTTGTGACCCATCGGATGTCATTCCTGCTTCCGGAAAGACCGGTCTCGGCGTAGATGAGATCCTGAAAGCAGTAATCGAACGAATCCCTGCTCCAAAAGGTGATGAAAAAGCTCCTCTTCAGGCAATGATCTTTGACTCCGTTTTCAATCCATTCAGAGGTATCATTGCTTACTATCGTGTTAAAAATGGCATCATTCGTAAAGGAGATAAGGTGAAATTCTTTAATACGGGCAGAGAATACAACGCCGACGAGATAGGTATCTTGAAAATGGATTTGAGTCCAAAAAATGAGGTGAGAGCCGGTGACGTTGGCTATATCATATCAGGAATCAAGCAAGCGAATGAGGTAAAGGTTGGAGACACCATTACGAGTGCGAGCAATCCATGTGAAGCTGCAATTAAAGGATTCGAGGATGTGAAACCAATGGTCTTTGCAGGAATCTATCCTGTGGAAACCGATGATTATGAAGAGTTGCGTTATTCAATGGAAAAATTACAACTGAATGATTCCTCTTTAGTTTTTGAACCGGAATCCTCTGCCGCACTTGGTTTTGGATTCAGATGTGGATTTCTGGGAATGTTACACATGGAGATCATTCAGGAACGTTTGGAGCGAGAGTTCAATATGACTGTAATTACGACCGTACCGAACGTGTCGTACTTTTGTTATATGCGAAAAGATCCAGACAAGGCGATGATCGTGAATAACCCTTCTGAATTACCTGATCCTGCAGGAATAGATCGCATTGAAGAACCTTATATAAAAGCACAAGTGATTACCAAGTCTGAATACATTGGTCAGATCATGAACTTGTGTATAGAAAAACGTGGTGAATTGAGGAATCAGGTTTATTTGACCCAAGACCGCGTTGAGATCACCTTTGAAATGCCATTGGCAGAGATTGTATTTGATTTCTATGACCGACTCAAATCTGTTTCAAGAGGTTATGCTTCTTTTGATTATCATCCGATTGGTTACAAAGAATCCGACCTCATCCGTATGGATATGCTACTCAACGGCGAACAACTGGATGCGCTTTCAGCCTTAGTTCACCGTAGCAATGCCTATGATCTTGGAAAGAAGATCTGTGTGAAGCTCAAAGAACTAATCCCTCGACAGCAATTTGAAATACCTATACAGGCAGCCATTGGCGCAAAAGTAATTGCCCGTGAAACGATCAAAGCACTGCGTAAGGATGTTACTGCAAAATGTTATGGCGGTGATATAACACGTAAACGAAAACTCCTTGAAAAGCAGAAGGAAGGTAAAAAACGTATGCGTCAGGTTGGTCGCGTAGAAGTTCCACAGGAAGCATTCATGGCCGTCCTCAAGCTAAATGATTGATGAACACATCGAAATAATAAAGGGGCTGTCTCAAAAGGATAGTCCCTTTTTCATTTGATTTTGTTAAAAACAAAAAACGGGAGATTTCTCTCCCGCCCTGAAAGATGCGTATCTTTCAGTATGTGTGTAGAATC
>JBIITO010000182.1:0-2825 GCA_044340465.1 Crocinitomicaceae bacterium
TTCTCCGATCGTAGACGGTGCATACCAATCCGGGTGTCACACGGCATCTGTTTGGGACAAGAAAGCGCAAGCGAACATCCCGAAATTGATGAAATTCATGAATGAGTTCGGTTTGATCACCGCACGCGACCCGAAAGGCGTGTACCATTCCATGACTGATGTGATCCACAAAGTATTGAACGATATTACAATCGACGATTGGGCGATCATCATTGGTGGTGACTCCCATACACGTATGTCGAAAGGTGTAGCATTTGGTGCTGATTCAGGTACCGTTGCTTTGGCTCTTGCAACAGGTGAAGCATCTATGCCGATCCCTGAATCGGTGAAGGTTACCTTCAAAGGAAGCATGAAAAGCTACATGGATTTCCGTGACGTGGTGCATGCTACTCAGGCACAAATGCTTCAGAAATTTGGAGGAGAGAATGTGTACCAGGGCCGTGTGATCGAGGTGCATATTGGTACCTTGACAGCGGATCAGGCATTTACTTTCACTGATTGGACAGCTGAAATGAAGGCGAAAGCGTCAATCTGTATCTCAGAAGACGAGACCTTGATCAAATCGTTGGAAATTGCGAAGAGCCGCATCCAGATCATGATCGACAAGGGCATGGACAACAAGAACCGCGTGTTGCAAGGGTTGATCGACAAAGCGAACAAGCGCATTGCAGAGATTCGTTCAGGAGAGAAATCAGCTTTGAAACCGGATCACAATGCAAAATACTATGCAGAAGTGGAGGTAGATCTGGATCAAATTGCTGAGCCGATGATCGCTGACCCGGATGTGAACAACAAAGACGTTTCAAAACGCTATACCCATGATACGATCCGTCCGCTGTCGTTCTATGGTGGTACAAAGAAAGTGGATCTTGGATTCATCGGTTCATGTATGGTGCACAAAGGAGATATGAAGATTCTTGCGCAGATGTTGAAGAATGTGGAGGCACAAAAAGGCAAAGTGGAATTCCAGGCGCCATTGGTTGTTGCTCCGCCAACGTACAACATCGTGGATGAGTTGAAAGCAGAAGGCGACTGGGAGATCCTGCAGAAATATGCAGGTTTCGAATTCGACGATAACGCACCTAAAACAGCTGCGCGTACTGCTTATGAGAACATGTTGTATTTGGAACGTCCAGGTTGTAACTTGTGTATGGGTAACCAAGAGAAAGCGGAAAAAGGAGATACGGTAATGGCGACCTCTACACGTTTGTTCCAGGGTCGAGTGGTAGAAGATACCGATGGTAAAAAAGGAGAATCTTTACTTTCTTCTACGCCTGTGGTGATCTTGTCTACAATTCTTGGACGTACCCCAACCATTGAAGAGTATACGAAAGCGGTGGAAGGAATTACCTTGACAAAATTCGCACCTTCACACAAGTTGTTGGCGAATTGATAGAGATTAAATAAAAAGAAAAAGCCCGGCATTTCGACTTCGCTCAATGACCGGGCTTTTTTATGTATTCTGAAGTCTTAAAACTGTTGGATCAGATTCAAGTACTCCACGCTTTTTTTCAGTTGATAGAAGGGCAGTTGTTCCATTTTTGATCTCACCTGGTCTTCATCCAGATCTTTAAAGATCAAAATGGCTCCGTTGCGTTCTTGTCTCAGGAATAAATGTTCCAGAATTCCTTCTTCTTTCCATACCGCAACTACTTCTTGTTCGTGTTTTAAGATCTCTTGAAAATTAGCCGGAAGGTTCTCCATATCCAACGTTAATATTGCTTGAACTCTATTCATGTTTCTGTTTGAGGGTTTAATTTAATAGCTTATTGCTTCTTTTGCTTTTTCGATGGCGTCGTTGAAATCATCGAATAGACTCTCGTTAAAAATACCATTTTCAGGAGAGAAATTCTGGGCAAAATTAGGCAGTGAAAAACTCATCACGATTTCCCCACCATGTCTTGGAAAACGATCTTTTGCTGCTTCAAGAGCTGATATTCCACCTCTCGCTCCCAGAGCAGTAGAAACCAGGATCAATTTTTTGTCCGCAAACATCTTTAATTCATGTCGTGAAACCCAATCGAATAGGTTTTTAAAAGCGGCGGTGTATGAGCCATTGTGCTCTGCTATGGAGATTACGATAAGATCGCTGCCATGCAGTTTATCATAAAAAAGCTTAGCATTTTCCGGAACACCGACTTCTTTTTCAAGGTCAATTGAAAACAAGGGCAGTGGATAATCATTCAGGTCAAGAACCTCGATCTCCGACTTTGAAAATTGAGAGGCCACATATGCTGCAAACGTTTTGTTGATCGATGCTCTGCTCGTACTGGCTCCAAATGCGATGATTTTCATACTTATTTCTTAGCGCGTTGAAGGAAGAACAATAATGATAACGCAACTACCACATGCATCACGTTTAGCACGATACCGTATCCGATCGTTACTCCCGGGATACCCATGAATGGATTCACAAATGAAAGAACTAGTAGGATAAGAGAAATGATGCTAAAGATTTTGAAACCGTTAGCCGAATATTTCTCGAAAAGGAAAAAGATACTGGCTCCAATCAAGGAAGGTAAAATACTCGCCATTATGATCGGTACGACGGTCAACGGCTGACCGGGTTGGATTAAGATTGTGTCGGATAAAACGCCTGCTGCATGGAAGGTGAAGAACAATAGGGCATTGATGACCGCTGAACATCCTGCTGCGATCGCTCCAGCAGTAATGATTTGTTTGAAAGATAATTTAGAATTCATACGTGTTGATTTATAGATTGATATTAATTGATTACTAATGTTCCCATTTTGCCGGAATGATAGTCGTTCATGACTTGATGGATCTGTTCAATGCTATTCATTACATAGGAAGCATACCCAAAA
>JBIITO010000183.1:0-2767 GCA_044340465.1 Crocinitomicaceae bacterium
GAGACTAACTAACAAATAATTGTGGTTAGACGATGATATTAGTTCAACGGATGGTGATATTTGGAAATTGGAAGCGAAGTAGTCTGTTTTAACAAGTGAAAGCCTCCTTAGAGAGGCTTTTTTTATGAAAAATAAGTTTCAAATCGCTTATTCAGACATGCTTATTGGCCTTCTGAATGAAGAAAAAATTAGTATAGTTCTTTCTACCTGCCAAGCAGGAAAGGTCATTTTGCTCAGTTCTAAACATGGGGTAATTCATCAATTGCCTGTTTCATTCAAAAAGCCTATGGGTATTGCAACCCAAGGTTCCAAGTTGGCAGTAGCTTGCAAGGATGAAGTTCAATTATTTTCAAAAGAAGAAAATCAAAAAGTTGGGAGAAAATCCGGTCTATCAGATTTTGACACGATTTTTTTGCATCGGGCAACGTACTATACAGGAACATTAGATATTCATGATTTGGAGTTTGGCGAAGGGTTGATTTGGGGGGTGAATACGCTTTTTTCATGTCTTTCCGTTTTTGATATTAACTATAGTTTCCGACCTAAATGGAAGCCTTCATTTATTTCTGGTTTAGTTCCAAATGACAATTGTCACCTAAATGGAATGGCAATGAAAAATCAGTTGCCAAAATATGTTACTTCATTAAGTCAAGATGATCATAAGCAGGGATGGAGAAAGAATAAATTGAAAACAGGGGTTTTAATGGAAGTTCCTTCCGGTGAAATTATTTTAGATGGATTATCTATGCCTCATTCACCACGATTATACAATGACGAGTTATATGTTCTGGAATCAGGAAACGGAAATCTTTTGTTAGTCTCACCAACGGAGAGAAAATCAGAAGTTATATTCAACTTTAATTGTTTTATTCGAGGACTTTCATTTTACAAGAACTATGCGTTCATTGGGAAGTCAAAAATCAGAGAAAACTCAATCAATTTCGATGATTTGGAGGTGAAGCAGAATTCACATTCTGCAGGCTTTATCGTATTTGATATGAATGAAAGATCTATTGTTGGTGAATTGAATTACGAAAATGAGGTGGAAGAGATTTTTGATGTTCAAATTTTGGAAAACTCCAAGAGTCCAGTAATTATAACTAAAGAAATTGAAGAATTTAATGATGTGATTACTTTTCCGGGTAACGCATTTTGGAAGAGTGAAAATAAAGATTGATTGTATGGTTTTTTACGATTGATGCTGAAAATTGCGTTTGACATTTCGAATACCAGACTCAATTTTAGTCATTTTCTCTCCCATATCTTAATTGAAAATCTTATAGTTTTCTTAAATTCGCAGTGCAGTAGACAGGAACGAATACGCTCGAATTAGCGTGAAATTCTATCTGGTTGAAAGCTTATCATTTATCCTTAAAAGACATTAATTATACTATGAGTAATTATCAGGAGTACATCAAGGAAATCGAAGAGAGAAAAGCACAGGGTCTTCATCCAAAACCCATTGACAGTGCTGAATTATTGACCGAGATCATTGCTCAGATCAAAGATACGGCGAATGCTTACCGTTCAGATTCGCTTCATTTCTTTATCTATAATACTTTGCCGGGAACTACTCCCGCAGCGGGTGCGAAAGCACAGTTTTTAAAGCAAATCATTTTGGGCGAAGAGAACGTAGCTGAAATTACGCCATCTTTCGCTCTTGAACTCCTTTCACACATGAAAGGTGGACCTTCCATTGGGGTTCTATTGGATTTGGCACTTGGAGATAATGCAGAAGTGGCGAAAAACGCTGCAGAAGTTTTGAAAACGCAAGTCTATTTATATGATGCCGATGCAGATCGTTTGAAAGTAGCTTACGAGGCCGGAAATGCAGTGGCTAAAGATATTTTGGAAAGCTATGCGAAAGCAGAGTTCTTTACGAAACTTCCTGAGGTTCCTGAGGAGATCAAAATCGTAACGTTCATTGCTGGCGAAGGGGATATTTCAACAGACCTTCTTTCTCCCGGTAACCAGGCGCACTCGCGTTCAGATCGTGAACTGCATGGTAAATGTATGATCACTCCTGAAGCACAAGACCAGATCTTCGCATTGCGTGCGCAACATCCGGATAAAAGTGTCATGCTGATTGCTGAAAAAGGTACAATGGGCGTTGGTTCATCACGTATGTCGGGCGTAAACAACGTAGCGCTATGGACAGGTAAGCAGGCGAGTCCGTATGTTCCTTTTGTGAACATCGCACCGATCGTGGGTGGAACGAATGGTATTTCTCCAATCTTCCTAACAACAGTTGATGTGACCGGAGGTATCGGTCTTGATCTCAAGAACTGGGTTAAGAAAACGGATGCTCAAGGAAATGTTGTTCGCGATGAGAACAATGAGCCGGTGTTGGAGCAAGCGTACTCTGTAGCTACCGGTACCGTTTTGACCATTAATACCAAAACAAAGAAATTATACAACGGCGACAAAGAACTGATCGATATTTCGAAGGCACTTACACCACAGAAAATGGAATTTATCCGTGCAGGTGGTTCGTATGCCATCGTTTTCGGAAAGAAGATTCAGACTTTCTCAGCAAAAACGCTCGGAATTACAGCTCCAACCGTATTCGCTCCGTCGAAAGAAATTTCTCATGAGGGACAAGGTTTGACAGCTGTTGAAAAGATCTTTAATCGAAATGCGGTTGGGAACACACCTGGAAAAGTGTTGCACGCTGGGTCTGATGTTCGTGTAACCGTAAACATTGTTGGTTCGCAAGATACCACCGGTTTGATGACTGCACAGGAATTGGAGTCCATGGCGGCAACGG
>JBIITO010000017.1:0-29342 GCA_044340465.1 Crocinitomicaceae bacterium
CTGTAACCTGAGGCACAAACACTGAAATATTCTTGACACAGTTATTCGCATCAATGATTTTCACAAAGTAGTTTCCTGAACATACGTTAAAAATAGAATCAGTAGTGGAAATTACAGGCCCGCCTAAACTATCTCTCCATTCAAAATGGTATGGAAAAGTGCCGCCGTATGCAGAAATATAGGCGAGAGCATTGCAGTTAGCCCCTTGAAAATAGTTATCCTCAACATGTGGTGTTCCATTTAGAGACAAACAATTATTTTGTTGGTTTGAAGAATAAAATATATCAAATGAGTATGTAAAAAGCGTATTTGTACTGTCAAAATATTTTAACATGTACGTTCCTACACACAAGTTTTCGACTTGATTTCCTCCTTGCTGAATGACACTTGAAGAACTGTTGGCCCAGTACCAACTCTTTGAATGAAAAAATGCAGAATCAATTTTTGCTCGACCATTACAAATAACCGAATCGGTTGTTGGAAGCGTAATTACTAAGTCTTGAGATTGTGAACTAAAACTAAATAAATTACAAACAACCAAGAAAACCCATCTAAGTAATCCTTTTTTCATAAATAGTATTTTAGAAATGAAATCTAAGGAAAATATTTTTGGATTCAAAATTGAATTCGAAATTGCAATAATTTTCACCAATATCATTTATTTAACAAGTTAATAAATTCGGTTCAAAGTAATTCATAGTTGTAAATAAGTCTTTCAAAGAAAAACTCGAGATAGCGAAGCTACGCCATAGGAAATCAGTGTGAGGGCACAGAAAAACAAAGTGGAGTAAACCACTCGTTTTTCACTCTCACCCTGTTTTGTGGCCTCAACAGGACTCGAACCTGTATCTAAAGTTTAGGAAACTTCTATTCTATCCCTTGAACTATGAGGCCGTAATGGCAAAATTAATGATTTGAAAGTCTCTAAGTACTTTTGAAAGTAGAAACCTAGGCATGTGCTTAGTTTAGAACTTTTTCGAAAGCTCTCCTCGGGGTGCCGCGAAAGGTTACTTCACCGCAATAGGTATATTTAAATTTATCAAAGAGGTAAAGCATAGGTCCATTGTCAAAATTAGTGTCTGCTTTGATGCTTTGGACACCCCAATCCCTTGCATATTCTTCGATGCGCTGAAAAAGTTCATTTGCTAAACCTATACCGAGATGCGATGCAGCAATTGCCAAACGGTGAAACACCACGAAGTCATTATTGGTTAACCAATGACCATTTAAACGTGCGTATTCCGGTTCATCATTGGTCATAATGACAACGTATCCGACAACAAGCCCACCTTCTGAAAGAACATATCCCGCTCCTTTTTGAATATCATGTGCTATTACCTCCGGATTTGGATAACCGTCCTGCCATTGAATGCTTCCATCCGCTTTTCTCCGAACAATAGCTTCTTTAAGTATTTGCCAAATGACATCTGCATCCCTCTTGATTGCTTTTCGAAAAGTAAACGCTTGCCTCATTAGCCTAAAATATCGTTTGTTGTCAATGTGTTCAAATGTGAAAGAACTATTGGTAGTCTCAACTCTTCAATAACGATTATTAGATTTGATCTTATCGTTAGTGACTGCTGTCCGATTTTAACTGACCTGAAAAATTTTCTTTGAATCGGCTAAACCGTGGAACCGAAATCCGCTGAATATATGGGTTTTGAGGATTATTTTTTTCGTAATCCTGATGATAGATTTCTGCTTTCCAAAACATATCTAGCGGTTTAAGTTCCGTTGTGATCTTTGGGAATATCTCTTTTAAGAGGAGGGAATCAATAAAGAGTTTGGCACGATCATGTTGAAAGATGTTGGTATAGTAGATAGCAGAACGATACTGCGTGCCAAAATCAGGTCCCTGACTATTTAAAGTGGTTGGATCATGTGAGTTAAAAAATGCAGAAAGCAACGTGTCATAGGGCAATTGATTTGTTTTATAAACGATCATTACTGTTTCAGCATGTCCCGTACGTCCAGTGCAGACTGCTTCATAGGTAGGATTTTTTATTGTCCCTCCGGCATAACCTGAAACTACCTCATTGACACCTTCGATTGATTCGAAGATTGCTTCAACACACCAGAAACAGCCTGCCGCAAAGTAGGCGGTGTCCGTATCTAACGATGATTGCACACCGGAGGAGGGCAATGACTTGGAATGATTTGTTGACTGCTGAGCACAAGCCGTCAAAGATAACAAGGGAATAATTACAAAAAAGAATCTCATTTTGCTAAAACAACGCCAAAACACGAATGTTTTGATCTCATTGAATGTCTTCATCATCGAGTTTGTCACCACGAAGAGATCTTAGCCTTTTTCTTGCCTCGATAGCATGTAAACTTCCTTTGAAATCAATCAGTATTGTTTTGTAATACTCCATAGCCTTTTCCTTACTATCTAGATGATATTCATAGATATTTGCAAGGTGATAAAGAGCATCATCAGCAAGAATATCTGACCCATGATATTTCAAAATCGCCTCTAAAAATGGTACCGCTTCAGACCACTTACCTTGATTTTGTAATATCGATGCCTTTTTGAAAAGTATTTCATCAGAAAGACTGTGATATGGGAACTGGGAGTTAATCGAATCGAAAAGCTGATAAGCTTCTTCATAACGATGTTGTTCGATGAACAGATCGGCTTTTGCAAACCATGTCATGACTACATAATTACTATCTAATCCAAAATTATCAGTAATCATCAAGGAAAGCTGCAATGCGTCATTGGCAATCAATTTGGAGGTTGATTCTTTGAGGACGCTGAGTTGAGATTGAGCAAAGTCAAATTCACCGTCATAATAGAAAATCCTGGCATTCTTAAATTTAGCCTCGTGACCAATAGGTTCAAATTTAAAATCTGACTCTACTTGCATGTATAGCAAGGATGCTTCCCAAATATCTCCGGCGAGTACATGAATATCTGCTAGCTTCATTTTGATTTCGGTCTTCTGTATATCCGTGATACTCGCTATTGACAAAGCGTCTGTTAATCGAGTGAGTGCTTTAGATGCGCTATTCCCATAAAAGGCCTCAATGTGGGCTAATTCCAAAATTATGGGAATTGCTGTTTTACGCCGGCCTAGTCGCATCAGCGTTCTTTCATACTCATTCATTGCAACATCGATCTCCTCCTTAGAATAATTACGATTAGTGATAATCTCTAAAAACCTGGTATTCAACAAATCACTTTCGGCTTGATAAAAATACATTTTATCCTCACCAAGCTCACAAACATATTTAAATGCTTGCCTAGCAATTTCGTAGTGCTGATTTTCAACACACATTTTACCCAATTCCATGACTCTACGTCCTTGTTCCCCAAGTTTACGGTCAACAGCCTGATTCTGTGTCAGCGCCGACGAAAAATTCTTTCTCTGAATAAAGAGCCATATGAGCATCTCGGAATAAGTAATTTCTTTTGGATTCTTTTGGATTCGTTCCAATAGCGCAGATTTCAATGTTAAAAATTCTCTGCAATCCTCTTTAGTAAAATCAATTTGTCTTGAAAGGGCATTCTGAATACTGGTGGAATAGTCGGGGTTCTGATCTAAGAGGTCCAGATACTCTCCTATCATTTTCTCATTTTGACCTGTCGAGCCATAAATATCAGCAAACTGAAAATGAAGCGGATAATTATCCCTGAGCAACTTTCGACCCTTCTCCAGTGTTCGGAGAGCCAACTCAGTTTTGTTTTTCACCCGAAATAAATTAAATAACGAAATAATTCCCGATGGATCATCAGTTAAGTCCTCGATCAGATTATCATAAATCTTATTCGCTCTTTCCTGTTCGTTATTTTCCTCATAGAACTGAGCCAGAACAACAACATATTCTTGCTCAGAACGATCCAAGGTTATCTGCTTTTTAATAAGCTTTTCTGCATCCTTCAGGTTCTTCTCTCGGAGCAAACATTCATAAAGTCGGTTAAAATGAAACTTACTTGGATCTTTGGAATAGAGTTTTTCGTAATAGGATTGAGCTTTAGAGAATTCGCCATTCGAATAGTAGTATTGAGCCAATTGCTGGTCAGTTTCTCCTTGAGCAATCGCTGTAGTTGTTAGAAACAACCCTACGTAGACAAAAAAAAGGGATCTCACTTTCTAGTCTTTGCTGCTTTTTCTTTTTCCAAATGGGATGCAAATAAATCAAGATCTGCATAAATTGCTACAAAATCGCTTAGAATTTTATCCTTATGCGATTTATAATCTTCTAAAAGTGTAACTAATTGTTCCACTTTATCTTTCTCAAAGGCAATATATTCATTGTATTTATCTCGTTTACCGAATCCATTACTGATGTCACTTTTCAATTTGTGTAAGGTATTCTTTTCGACTGTAATTCCCCGATTAACTACGACATAAGCCGAACCAAGCGTTTGATGATCTAATCCTGCCTCCTCATTACCTTCTTCTTCGGCCTCATGTTCAGCCATAAAAAACATTTTTAATTGCCGAAATTTATCCATTTTTTCACCCAGTGAAACACTTATGGTATCAGCTGTGTAATTATCCCTAATTCTCTTTTCAATAGAGCTGATGGCAATTCGAATTTGTACGAGTGTATCCGGTCTGTGCTCCTGAAGATCAGCTTGAAGGTTATCTACTTGCTTGACAAGCAGATCTACTTTTCTCAGTTGCTCTTCTCGATCAAAATCTGTACAAGACAAGAGTCCGCATGCCAATACAAGATGTAGAAGTATTATTTTCATTTTCATGTTCTAAAAGTACATTCTTAAACGATAAAATTCACTGCCTTTAACTTCGTATTGTCTAATATTAACAAAAAACGACCATACAATTGCAAACATGTTTCAATTAAGTCAAAAACGGCGTTTTTACCTACGAACTTCAAAAAAAGAATATTTCTCTTTAGTGTTTTGGACATACTCCGAAGTTTATGCGAATAATAGGTTGAATAAACTATTTTCCGAATTAAAACAAAGATAGAATAGCGAAAAACGGTAATTCGAATTAATAAATTTATGAAAAGATTAATTGAATTTCAATTACCCAAATCAGTATCGTAAATAGCTCCGATAATGCTCGTATTTGATAAATAAGGTGCCGAAAATGTTCTAACCATCGACATAGTTAGCCGATCATATACTTCAATATATTCGATATATTTTGTATCATACGGTGTGATTACATCATAAACTACATAGTATTTGGTTGTGTCGTGGTATTGTTTGAAGTCAGTAGTCCAAACCCACTCAACGATTTCCATCCGTTTATTGAAGATGTAGGGATTGTATGAAAACCCTGTAACACAGTCTACATCTGAATGTTTTTGAGATATCAAAAAATCATCTTTTGAAATGGTTCCATAAAAAAGAGAATGTAAATAATTATTTTGTTGGCACAAGAATATTGGCGACTGGATTAAAAAGAATGAAACAAGCATATATTTCATGAGCATGTCATTTACCTTCTTAAAACGCCTTTATATTTTGGAAATAACAATGTCACATGATACAAACCCTTTCTGTAGGATGCTTCTCTCACTAAACTGTTCGATTAAAAGACTCAAGTTTTCAATTGTAAATGGCAATCTTCTCATGAAGCATCTCCATTCTGCCTAAATATCGGTTTAATTGGTTAAATCAACTTGATATAATGATAATCCTGATGCAAGAACTATGTTAATTGATAATTAGTATGTCAAAAAACAAACTAAGGGACGTTTCAATTCTACCTAGCGTGATACCCACAATGAAGGGTTCAAACATTGAACAACAGTTCCAAGTACTTGATGGATCTCGAAATGCACCACGCTTTCTCCTTCTTTGATCAAAAGGGTTCCAATAGCTTGTTTCGTGGAAACTTTGGAACCAGCTTTTACATAGGTTTCCTGGAGATTGCTGTAAACGGTTCGGTAATTTCCGTGCTTGATGATCACCACTTTTCCAGCACCGGGTATGTTTAAGACGCTGGTTACTTCGCCTTCAAAAACAGTACGCACGGAAGCACCGCGTGGCGTAGTGATATCGATACCATTGTTATTCGTGTAGACATTGTCCAAAGTTGGATGGGCATTACGTCCATAGCCCTCTGTCACAGATCCTTTTTCTGTAGGCCATGGAAGTTTACCTTTGTTTCCTTCAAAGCTTTTGCTTAATGCGGCTGATTCTTTGGTTTCAGTATAGGCTACTTCTTTCTTTTCCGTGGCAGCCTCAGGTTTTGTGGTCGAGCCCGACGTTCCAGTGGTGACGGTTGTCGAAGTGTTCGCGGCAGCTTTTTTCTTCGCGGCAGCGGCGGCTTCAGCTTTACGTCGCTTTTCTTCAGCTAAAGCAATTTCTTTCTGGATCGCGGCACTGATCTGTTGCTTCAACACTTCTTTCTTACGTTCGTCTTCCCTCAGTTGAGCCATCAGCTTCCCTTCTTCCTGACGGAACTTATTGTATATAGCTTCTTGTTTTTTCTTATCCTTTTCAATAGTAAATTTCTCTTGTTTCTTCTCCTCAAGGATCTGTACCTTGAGGTTGCGGTCCTTACTCATCTCGTTGATCTGTTCTCCGATCAAATGCTGATGTTGCCGTATCACATTGAATTGCTTTTTCTGGATCTCTGCGATCTTTTCTATGTATGCACTTCGCTTCCTGGCCTCGTAATAGTCAGAAGAGGAGAAAATGAACATCATTTTTCCGTACTTATTCCGATGCTTATAGGCATACAATAATAACTTCCGGTATTGCTCCTTTAATTTTTGAATGCGGGCATGCAGCTGTTTGATCTCCATGTCCTTTTGCCTGATACGAATCTCCGCCGTTCGTACCTGATTGTCAAAATTGGAAACGAGTTCCTCTCTGAATTTGATCTGATTATCGATCAGTCGCAAAGAATTCAAGGTAGCTTCGGTATTGTTCTTTGTTTTACGCAAAAGGGACTTTGTATTGGAGATCTTTTTCTCTAATCGCTGCTGCTCCTTTTTCAGTTTTTCGCTGGACTGACCATGTACTTGTAAACACACAGCAACAGTCAGAAGACTAATAAAATATTTAATCACACTTTCCATATCCTTCCGGAATTACAAGATGTAATGGTTGAGGTTCATCGATCTCAATTTTATTATAAGTCATATTGATCCTCATCTGATTGCGAGGTGAGGTAATAACGATGTGGACATCCTTTGGTACATTATAATTCTGAACGAACTCACGGGATAAATAATCCACCTGAATAGAGGTGCTATCCGACGGACTTTCAATATACATTCCTTTCAATGCAGTGAGGGAATCAGATAAGAAGTATTTGATAATCACATCTTCCTTCGGATTCTTGTCTTGTCGATCTAACTTTTTAATATCCCGCTTCTTGTGAGAGGAGATGGTATAATTGAAAGGATCATGAATCTGGAAATATTTCTGTGCGGTATCGTAATCCAGTGGCATTCCCAAAATCAGTTCTTCAACATTGCGGTAATTGAAATCTACACCGAAATTGTCTTTGATATAACTCAAACTTTGCAAGATCACACATTTATCACGCTTATTCACCACCGTAACGGAATCCGTAGTGATCATGGCATTGACAATCGGAATATTAGCGTAAGTGATTAGTGTATTAATTGCACTGTCTTTTACCATTCGAACAGAGGTTTTGAAACTGATATTCGTATTGGTGTCGGAGAAATCTGTTGCAATCTTGGTATAGAAAAATTGTGGTTTTTTATGTGAAAGACTATCCATAAGATTCACCAGATCCTGTGTTTTTTTTCGCGGAAGTCGTTGTTTGTCTCCTTCCGTCAGTTTTTTAGCACACGACGAAAAAAGAAGTATTCCAATGAATAGTAGTAGTTTAGTATACTGGATCATAATACTCCTTTTTCTCTAATTTCCTTTTCAGTACTTGATTCTCTGAACCGAGATCCAGTGCCCGTTTCCAGTATTCCAATGCAAATGGGATGTTGCCATTCTTGGCATGTGCATCTCCGAGATGCTCCACGATGTATTTGTCTGAAGGTTGAATGTGATAAGCTTCCTCTAGCACTTTAACGGCCTCACTGTATTTCTCCATCTGAAAAAGGATCCATCCCTTCGTATCCAGGAATTGTCCCACATTACCCTCCTTTTTAAGGACGATATTGATCAGCTCTTCAGCCTTCGTAAGATCTGTTTTTGCCAATGCTAATTGATACGCATAGTTATTTTTAAGCAGCATACTTGATGGATCCAACTTTAAGGCTTTGTCGAAACTGGCTTTTCCATCTTGAATTTTCAATAAACCAAACTGTGCCTCACCCATCTGCCCGTACATTTCGGCTTGTAATGGCAGATCATTCACGATCAGATCCTTACCTGCTTCGATTGCCATAATGGCATCACTGAAACGACGCGTTTGATTGGCGCCAATCCCGTTCAATAAATATACCGTTGGAATGCTTGGAAAATACTCGAGACATGTTTTACTGTCCTGATACAAGTCCTCAAAATTGGTGGCTTCATATTCCATGATTAACACTTGCTTCCAAATAGGATATTCTTTTTTATCATATTTGAGGGCTTCCTTATAGGCCTTCAATGCCTCAGCCGTTTTTCCGGCTTCATTGAGATAATCTCCATGTATGGAGTGTGCTTTTGCCTCCGTTGGGTATTTGTTTACCATAATATCCACCAACTCATAGATCTCCGGTTCGATCTTATAGTTCATTTCCTGGAAACTGATCAGGATCTTCATTTTGGTGTCTATGTCAACCTCATCGCTCAGGAAAGCTGTTTTCAATTCGCGAAAAGCATCTTTCATTTTACCCTGCTGTCGATATACATCTGCAAGCGCCAGGTGGGCGCGACCGTTTTCCGGACTGGCTTTCACTATTTTTTCAAGTAGTTCAATGGCTTTGGTTTCCTGCTTGGTTTGAAAGTAATAATCCACCAGCGTACCCATTAATTGTGATTCATCAGGATAGACCTTTAATGCTTTCTGGATCTCAGTAATACCTTTTTCCACTTGCTTGGCATCCACATACAAGCGGAATTTCTGAATAGAAAGTTCAGGCTGAACTCCCACTTGTTCTTCCGTTCGATCCAGTGCCTTGATCGCTTCAGCAGTCTTTCCTCCCTTCGATAAACTTTCGGCATATCCGTAAAGCCACTCCACATTCTGCGGCTCCAATTTTACGAGTTTCTCAAAATGCTTGATTGCCTCCGAGTAATTACCGTGCTCAAAATTCATGTAGGCTAATTCCTGTACGTACCACTTGTTCTTTGGATCGAGGGCTGCGGCTTTTTGAATGTATTCAGCTGATCGTTGAGGTTCGTTTTTGAGCAAATACAATTCCGATAGCGCATAGTAAACTGCATCCTCATCTGTTTTCCATTGCAGGCATTTTTCAAAGGCCTTAATCGCTTCGTTGTATTGTCCGCGCAATTTTAAGCGAACGCCCTCATGAAATGACTCGATGTATGGAAACTCAGCTTCCGAAAAAGGAACTTCTTGTGCCCTTCTTTTAGAAAAACAAGAGGTAAGTATCAGTAACAAAAAGGACGCTATGGAAAGGTGTTTTCTCATTCTTCGACAGAAGAGTAATCACCCAGACTCAAATCGCGGGCCATTCCTTTAAATGCTGCGTTTGAACCGATCATCGAATTGGCGATGACGGCCTGCTGGATCGAAGAATGCTGTTGAATAATGGAGTTGGAAACGATGGTATTAATGACCTTGGTTCCCTTCCCGAGTGAAACATGCGGACCCACCACCGAATTCTCGATCACCACATCCTCACCAATAAAACAAGGCGGAATCACTACAGAGTCATGAATCTGCGCAGTGGCAGATACCATCAGTTTGTTGTCGTCGTAATCAAACTCGAGGACCCGCTGATTCGTGTGAACGGTCACCTCTTTATTTCCGCAATCGAGCCATTCGTTCACTTCGCCCGGCTTGAATTTATAACCCGCTTCCGTCAGTCTTCGCAAGGCATCCGGTAATTGGTATTCCCCTCCTTTGATCACATTGTTGTCGATCAGGTATTCCAATTCTTGGCGGAGACGTGCGCCATCCTTGAAATAGTAGATCCCGATCATCGCAAGGTCAGAAACGAATTCCTTTGGCTTTTCTACAAAGTCTATAATCTCGCCCTGTTCATTCATTTTAATAACTCCGAATGCACTCGGATCTTCGATATGCTTCACCCAAAGGATCCCGTCATCATTCGGGTCGATCTTAAAGTTTGCCTTGAAGAGGGTGTCTGCAAAAGCAATAACAACAGGCCCTTCCAGTTTCTCTTTTGCACAGAGAACCGCGTGAGCCGTTCCCAACGGTTGGTCCTGGTAATGAATGGAACCTTTTGCTCCTAATTTCTCTGCAACAGCAACGAGTTCGTTCTCTACTTCCTGACCGAAATCACCTATCACAAAAGCAATTTCCGTGATTTTTTCCGTGCACACGGCAGCAATATCCTCCACCAAACGATGCACAATGGGTTTACCTCCAACAGGCACAAGTGGCTTAGGAACAGTCAGTGTATGCGGACGCAATCTGCTTCCTCTTCCTGCCATTGGTACAATTACTTTCATATCTTCAATTATTTATTCGTAATTCTCTATTCTTCCCCTCGTGATCTCCATAGGCCGCCATAGGCTTGCCGACGGCGATGCGATACACTTCGTTACTCGATCTGACTCGGGGAGTCCTGACTCCAACTTATTTCACTCCTGTACTTCCAAACCCTCCCGCGCCACGTTCTGTTTCACTCAATTCGGTGGTTTCCTCCCATTGTGCCTGTTCTACTTTTGCGAAAACCAGCTGGGCGATGCGTTCACCGTTTTTAATGATCACTTCTTCGGATGAGAGGTTGATCAGGATCACTCCCACTTCACCACGGTAATCTGCATCGATGGTACCCGGTGTATTCAACACTGTGATTCCCTTTTTTAATGCCAAACCACTTCTTGGACGCACCTGACACTCAAATCCGTGAGGAATTTCCAGGAAGAGTCCTGTCTTGACCAATGCACGTTCAAGAGGTTTGAGACAAAGATTTTCCTGCAATACGGCACGTACATCCATTCCAGCGGAGGAACTTGTTTCATAAGCCGGTAGCGCATTTCCGGATGTATTCCTTACTTTTACTTGCATAGTATCTCGAATTAAGTCAAAATTAGGCATTTCGCCGACCTCAATTTGACGGCTATTCAGTAGTAATCAACAAAGCAATTAACAACTTCAGGCTTTTCGAAGGGAACTTCGCTCAAGGGAATACACCAACATGATGTACGCAATGATCAAGGCATTATGCACTCCAAAACGAAGGTAAGGATCCGTGAAATCGATCATTTTAGTCAGAAAATAGATGATTAAGGCTACGCCGAAGTAGAGGAAAAATTTTCGCAAGTTGTAGCGGATCGGGTAATACTTCTGTCCAAGCACATAGGATAACACCATCTGAAATCCGTAAACGATCAAGGTAGCCCATGCACTTGCGTAGAATCCGTAAACCGGAATAAAGAGCACATTGATCAGAATTGTAAGCGCTGCACCGCAGATCGCTATGTAGGCACCAAAACGCGTTTGACCGCTGAGCTTGTACCAGATGCTCTGGTTGTAATAGATTCCAAGAAATACATTGGCAATGAGCAAGATCGGAACTACACCCAAGCCAACCCAATACGAATCGTTTCGGATGAAATGCTTGAAGACGTCAATATTCAGTGAAACAATAAGAAAAACTAAGCACACTATGGCCACAAAAAAATTCATCACCTTCGCGTATATTTTATTCTTTTCTTCATTTTTCAATTGTGCGAAAAAGAAAGGTTCCGCCGCGTAGCGATAAGCTTGCAAGAGGATCGTAACGAGCATCGCCAGTTTGTAGCATGCACTGTAGATTCCTACCTGTGTCTCCGCCTCCATAAGCGAAGAAGGCACCGAAGCATCGTAGATCATGTGCTTCAGCAGAATACGGTCCAATGTCTCGTTGATAATTCCGGCAAAACCTGCAATAACCAAAGGGACCGCATAAATCAGCATTGTTTTGGCGAGTTGCAGATCGAACTGAAAACGAATCGAAAGGAAATCCTTGTAAAGGAAAAGGGGTTTTACAAGTGAAGCTAATAAGTTAGCGAACAAGATGAACAACACCCCTTCCTCCGGCCGAGCGGGATCGAAGATATAAAGCATCAGGAATAAGTTGAGTCCGATGTTGACACCGATAGAAGCAAACTGGATCAAGGCAAATTTCAAAGCCTTATTATCTGCACGTAATTTTGCTAGCGGCAAAGCAGTGACGGCATCAATACACACAATGGCTCCAAGAAGAATGATGTATTCGTTGTGACCGGAATAAAGCATCAGGTCTGCGATATTCTGATTGAAATAGAGCAAGCCGAAAAAGAATAAGAGGTTGACACCGATCACGGTCAGAAAACCATTCAGAAAAACTTTATCCTTGTCTTCATGATCCTGTAAAAACCGAAAAAAGGCGGTCTCCATTCCGAACGTTAGGAACACGATCAGGAACGCTACCCAGGCATACAATTCAGAAACGACACCATAATGGGAAGGATGCGCAAAAACCTCTGTATACAGTGGAACGAGAAGGTAGTTAAGCAATCTTCCTACAATGCTCGACAGTCCGTAAACCGCCGTTTGACCCAGTAATTTACGGATCGGATTGGACATTTATCCTCGGAAGTTCGGTTTCCGTTTTTCGAGGAAAGCCTTTGTACCTTCTTTAAAATCGGCGGTACCGAAACATTTACCAAACTCTTCGATTTCGGTATGATAGCCATTCATGCCATCTTCAAAATTCGCGTTGATCGAACGGATCGCCGAAGCGATAGCCGTAGCTGAATTTGCTAATATTTTATTAGCGATCTCCTCGGCTTTGACAAGTAATTCTTCAGGCTCAACCAAATAGTTCACCAAGCCCCAACTCAATGCCTCATCTGCTTTGATCATGCCGGCGGTGAACACCATTTCATTCGCTTTCCCACGGCCCACCAATTGCGCCAAACGCTGTGTTCCACCGTATCCCGGAATCACACCAAGTGAAACTTCCGGTAGACCCATGCGGGCATTCGACGATGCCAAACGAATGTGAGAAGCCATAGCCAGCTCCAGACCTCCTCCCAAAGCAAATCCATTCATTGCGGCAATGACAGGCGTAGTCATGTTTTCAATGAAACTGAATAGCAACTTTTGCCCATTCATGGCCAATTGTCCGCCTTCAGCAATACTGAAATCAGCAAATTCTTTTATGTCAGCCCCCGCAACAAAGGATTTCTCCCCTGAGCCTGTCAGAATGACCACACCAGTTGATTTATCGTTATTGGCTTGATCTAAAGCCTGATGTAATTCATTGATAGTATCACGATTCAAGGCATTCAACTGCGCCGGACGGTTGATCGTTATGATCTGAATATGTCCTTTTTGTTCGATGAGGATATTGGTGTACATGTCTATTTAATTTGGGTTTAAAGATACAGAAAAACGAAGTTCACCTAAAACTACATTGATCCAGATTAAAGTCACCCTTTCCTCAACCGCTTATATATCTTAATCCCGATCATCAATCCAATCGCTACAGCGAAGAATCCAACGGTGCCTTTAATCCAATTAAGGGAGTCTTTCATTACCACCAGAAATACGACCGCTACGAGTATGAGGGTAGCTATTTCATTCCAAATACGTAAACCGTTAGATCGCCATTTGAATTGCCCTTTGCGCAGATCGTTCATGATCTTTTGACAAAGGAAATGGTAGACTAACAGCACCAATACAAATCCTAATTTCAGGTGCATCCATCCTTGCAACAGGTAATAATTTGGGTTCAACAGGATCATCCAGACGCCGAAAATAACGGTCAGCACCATCGCCGGAGTGGTAATGATCCACCATAGTTTTTTCTCCATCAGTTCATATTGTTCGGAAAGAATGCGACGTTCGGTTTCCATTCGCTCTTGTGCTTCAGTATGATAGATAAAAAGGCGTACAATGTAGAATAGTCCGGCAAACCAACTGACTACGAAAATGATGTGCAAGGCTTTAACTACGTTGAAATCCATGGTGTAAATATAACCTTCATGATTCAGATTATATCTTCTGATTGATTTTAATTCTAAATATGAAAACCAGCGGTCGAACAGTTGGCTGGGTTAAATTATATTGTACTGAATTATATTTTTACTAGTATTGCTCAATAGGTAATGAAATATTTGCTCATAAAACTCAGGAATCCCGTTATTTGGCTAGCCTCTACTATAGTCATGTTAACATTTAGTCAATTTTTGACCGAGGACAGATTAGATTCAGTCATTCGCTCAGATGGAAGAGGATACTATGCCTATTTACCTGCTCTACTTATTTATAATGATGCAAGCTACCAAAAGTCCATGGAGGTAGAAAAGCGGTATTCTCCGTTCTTAAGCGATCAACTGTACGTTTACAATGATAGTGACGGAAAATTTTACAACAAATACTTCCCAGGTGTGGCTTTGTTGCAATTGCCTTTCTTTGGAATGGCATGTCTGTCCTCTTGGTTGTCAGGATATCCGGTTGATGGATACAATTCTATTTTTTCATTCTTTTTCTTAGTTGGCGGATTATTTTACGGAACAACTGGTATTTTTCTTTTTTACAGATTTTTAAAATTGATGTTTCCTGCAAATACCCATTTAATTGAATGGATAGTGCTTTCCGCATTCATGGCTTCAACATTGATATTCTATTCAACATACACTCTTGGATTTAGTCATTTATACTCATTTTTTCTATTTGGATTATTTTCATTAAACGTTCTTCGTTTACGGAAAAAACAGACTTTAAAGGAGATCTTCACACTTGGTTCAATTGTGGGTTTAATTTTGCTAGTTCGACCCACAAATGGTTTAGTTATTTTAATGATTCCGTTCATACTAGGAGACCTTAAAACCACTAAAAGTTTTATTCGTGAGCTTTTCGTTAGAAGAGCTAAACTTTTTCTCGGTGGACTAATAGGTTTGATAGTGATCTTGTCTATTGAATTTTTTATTTGCAAATGGCAGTCTGATAAGTGGGTAAATTGGTCATACAATGGCGAGGGGTTTAATTTTTTGGACCCTCAGTTTTTCGCAGGTTTTTTCAGCTTTCGAATTGGTTTGTTTCTACATTCTCCAATTTTAATGCTCTCTATCTTAGGAATAGTTAGCATGGTGAGGGAAAAATCGTTTCAAGCAATGGTTTGGTGTATATATTTTATAATTAACTCTTGGATTATTCTTTCCTGGTGGTGTTGGGATTATGAATCCTGTTTTGGACCAAGACCTTTCACCGAACACTTCTTTTTTCTTTTTATTCCTTTAGTATACTTTGTTTTAAATTTCCCAAAATGGTTAGTGATAATTTCCTTGGGATTAGTAGCCTTGAATGGTGGAATTCGATATTACGAATCAAGATCAGGCTTTCTGGGTGATCAACGATTCTCACGCGCTAATTTTCTGCCTAGTTTGAAATTTTGGGAACAGTCTAATTTTAATAGGTGGAATTTTACTCGTTCTACTATTCCATATGGCAATGTTATTAGTACCGATATATTGTTGAATAATCAAAAGATCACTCGAATCGGGCCGGATGCGATGTATTCATTTACTGCTGAAAAAGCTCTTGAAAAACCGAGAACAGATGAACGAATGTACTATCGTGTAAAATTGGATAAAAAGCAAAATGAAGAAATGTTTGAAAATGTTTTTCTAGTAATTGACGCATATACTAAGGATGAGAATTCAAGATATTATAAAGCCATTGAGTTATTTAACGATCGACTTGAAGGGCAAAAAAGTTGGGCACATCTTGAATTTGAAGGTCAGGTATACGACAATTTCCAGGAATATGATTTTGTCAAAATTTATATTTGGAATTCCGGTCAAAAAACATTCTTGATAAAAAATATTGAAGTCGCATTCGATATTTACAAAAACGGAGGTGAATCAAATTGAACGGTTCGCTTCAATAGTTAATTCGCATCTCATAGCCTTCTTTGTTATCTTTGCACCTCAAAATTTTAGCTATGAGCGTTTTCGAACTTTCCGATCTTGAATTACAGCGAAGAGAAACCTTGAAAAAACTGCGTGACATGGGTATCGATCCGTTTCCTGCAGCTTTATACCCAGTAAGCGATCACACAGCATCGATCAAGGAAGATTTTCAGGCCGGAAAGGAAGTATGTCTTGCTGGACGTATGATGAGTCAGCGCGTCATGGGGAAAGCCTCGTTCGCTGAACTGCAAGATTCCACGGGAAGATTACAAGTGTATTTCAACCGTGATGAATTGTGTCCAGGAGAAGATAAGACACTCTACAACGACGTATTCAAAAAGCTCCTTGATCTTGGTGATTTTATTGGTGTGAAAGGAACGGTGTTTAAAACACAGGTAGGAGAGATCTCAGTAAATGTGAAAGAATTCACCTTGTTGAGCAAATCGCTGAAGCCTCTTCCTCTTCCGAAAACCGATGCCGAAGGAAAGGTGCACGATGCATTTACGGATCCGGAGCAACGTTATCGTCAGCGCTATGCCGACCTTGCAGTGAATCCGCATGTGAAAGAGGTATTTGTGAAACGCACGAAACTCTTCAATGCCATGCGTCAGTTCTTTAATGATGCCGGATATATGGAGGTGGAGACGCCTATTCTTCAGGCGATTCCGGGAGGAGCTTCAGCTCGTCCGTTCGTGACGCATCACAATGCACTGGACATCCCGCTTTACATGCGTATTGCTAATGAGTTGTATCTAAAGCGACTCATCGTTGGTGGTTTTGATGGCGTATACGAATTCTCCAAAAACTTCCGAAACGAAGGAATGGATCGCACACACAATCCTGAGTTCACCGCGATGGAGATTTATGTGGCTTACAAGGATTACAACTGGATGATGGATTTCACAGAGCAATTGCTGGAGCATTGTGCCATAGCGGTAAATGGTAACACAAAAGCAACTTTCGGTGAACATCAGATCGATTTCAAAGCTCCATATAAGCGTGTGACGATGCGCGACGCGATCCTCGAATTTACTGGCTTCGATATTTCAGGTAAAACGGAAGAAGAACTTTTAGAGGCAGCAAAAGGCATGGGTCTCGATGTAGATAACACCATGGGTAAAGGAAAACTGATCGACGAGATCTTCGGAGAGAAATGCGAAGGCAACTACATTCAACCGACCTTTATCACCGACTATCCAAAAGAGATGTCGCCGCTTTGTAAATCACATCGCAATGATCCAGAATTGACTGAACGATTTGAGCTAATGGTTTGCGGCAAAGAGATTGCCAATGCGTACTCCGAGTTGAACGACCCGATCGATCAGCGCGAGCGTTTTGAAGAACAATTGAAATTATCGGAGCGTGGTGATGATGAAGCAATGTTTATAGACCAAGACTTCCTAAGAGCTCTTGAATATGGAATGCCTCCAACCTCCGGGTTGGGAATTGGCATGGATCGTTTGATCATGTTCCTTACTAACAACCCATCGATTCAGGAAGTGTTGTTCTTTCCACAAATGCGTCCGGAAGTGAAATCGCACAAACTTGAACTCAATGAGAACGAAAAACTCATCTTCGATTTAGTTCAGAACGAAGGAACAATAGATATCAGCACCTTAAAATTAAAAGCGGGCTTAAGCGGAAAGCAGTGGGATGTAAGTATTAAATCGCTTACCAAACAAGGATTAGTCAAAGTAACCAAAACTGAAGATCAACTTACAGTAGATTTAGTTTAGTAATTTGAAACTTCGCACAGATTAGGATATTCAATGATCTTGACCTCTACTTTGGCAATTTACTGAGCATTTGGCGATATTCATCATGAAAGGTCTGACTCCCTTTGCATCCCAATGTAATTCTGGAATTATGAAAATGTTCGACACGATTACCTGGATCAGGATGTGTACTCAGGAATTCTGGTACTTTGCCTCCTCCCAATGACTGGATTTTTTCAAAAAAACCTGCGCCGCCATCTGCATTGTATGCTGTAGGACACAAATAAACAACAGAACGCTCGTCCGCTTCAATTTCATGATTTCTAGAAAATTTTAACCCGATCAGCGCACTCGTGATCTGCTTAAGGGCTACACGGTTGCCTGCAAGGACATCCAATAAGAGCTGCACACCAAACATCTGGGTCATTTGTCTTGTGGAATGCCTCATGTCAGCATGACCTATCTCGTGACCCAAAACTCCCGCTAACTGATCCTCTGAATCAAGGAATTTAAGAATTCCTGTATATACATAAATATAACCTCCAGGTGTACAGAAAGCATTCATAACACTATCATTATGAATGATTCTTAGTCTCCACAAAAAGTCATTTTTAAAATCTACTTTTCCTGAATTCAAAATGTTATCACGTACCTTATAGAGATAACGATATACATCACTATATTTAAGGGAATCAAGTAGAGGATATTCACGTTGATTATTATCGATTTCCTCTGCGACCTGGGCTCCAAGGTCCCGATCTTGTTGAACAGTAAATAGATTAACTCCCTTACCTTTATTCTTCTCATTCATGACACCACAAGACGAGAGAAAAAACATCATTAGAATTAGAAATGTGAACTTATTGTGTTTCATAAACTAAAGATGTACTGAGTTAGTAAATCACAGGATAGAGAAAATTTACCACAAATGTGATAATTAGAGCAAGAGACCATCCTGTATACACCTCTCTTGGTGTGTGTTTGTGCAAATATAAACGGGCAGCTATTGTCAATCCGGAAACTATCACAGCAAATATGAGTACCCAGAATTGGAAATAAAGCTGATCTAACGCATATGCGAATAAGAATCCTGTCAATATTCCAGCACCACCTCCATGCAAACTGATCTTGATCCAGCGATTGATAAAGGTAAAAGAAATGGTAACAAACACGCCGGCTAAAGGGAGTGCATAAATAAACTTTGGCAACTGTGCATCTGGAAATTTATAGCGGAAAAGCACGTAAAGAAGTAAGCAATAAGACAACATAATATACATAGGAATATTTCGCTCGCGCTGATCCTCCATATCAATAGTACTGATCACATTCCTTTTTCTCAAGATGTAAAATGAGAGTCCAGGAGCCACGGCACCGAAGACGGTAAACATATAGAGAACAGCTTCTTTAGCTTGAGATGGAAAATAGTATAACGATTCAAAGTAACGCGTAATATTGGGTTCTGAGGGAACATACATTGCAAGTGACAATCCATAAATGGGCATTAACAATGGTAGAAATATCCATGAAAGTATGTGTGCTGCTATTCTCAAAGTTCTTTTCTTAAACGTGCGACAGGAATGTTAAGTTGTTCACGATATTTCGCAACAGTGCGACGCGCAATATTATATCCTTTCTCCTTCAACAGTTCCGCGAGCTTTTCATCGGTAAGCGGTCTTCGTTTTTTCTCCCCTTCGATGGCTTCAGAAAGTATCTTTTTAACCTCTCTTGTTGAAACTTCTTCGCCGCTATCGGTAGAAAGTGATTCTGAGAAGAAGTATTTTAGAGAAAATATGCCGTAAGCCGTTTGAACATATTTACTGTTAGCTACTCTCGAAACCGTGGAAATATCAAGTTCAATCACCTCAGCGATATCTTTGAGGATCATGGGCTTGAGTTTTGTTTCATCTCCAGTAAGAAAATACTCGTGCTGATAATTCATGATCGCTTCCATGGTAAGTAACAAGGTTTGCTGACGCTGACGGATCGCATCGATAAACCATTTCGCCCCGTCTAACTTCTGCTTCACAAACATCAATGCTTCTTTGTCAGATCTGCTGGTCTTTGCCCCTTCGGAGTAAGATCGCAACATTTGCTCATATTCTCTGCTTACTTTTAGTTCAGGTGCGTTCCGACCATTAATAGAAAGCTCCAAACGACCTTCAAACTCTGTAATCATAAAATCAGGGATGATCTGTTGAAGATTTCTTGCTGACTCCCGCATGGAGCCTCCGGGCTTGGGGTTCAACCGCAAGATCTCATCTATAGCTTCCTTAAGATCATCATCCTCAATTTCAAGCTTCTTGGCAATCTTATCAAAATGTTTTTTGGTAAACTCCTCAAAGAAATCTTCCAGAATCTTTTTCGCGGTAAAACGCGTAATATCTCCATCTTGTCTACGATTAATCTGAATTAAGAGGCACTCCTGGAGATCACGAGCGCCAACACCTGCAGGATCTAGTTCCTGAATCACTTTGAGCACTTCTTCAACCTGAGCATCAGTCACAATCATATTTGCAGAGAAGGCCAGGTCATCGACAATTGCCTCTAATTCTCTGTTCAGATAACCGGATTCATCCAAGTTCCCGATGATGGTGTCCGCAATCATGAATTGTTGGTCATCGAGATCCAATAAATTAAGTTGTTGGGTCAGCAACTCCTGAAAAGATTGCTCCCCCGATAGCGGAATTACCCGTTCCTCGTCGTCTTTACTTTTGTTATTGGCTTTCGTCTTGTAATCTGACCCATCCTCATCGATGTATTCAGAAATATCGAAATCGGGCTCATCTTCCTCGTAGTCATCGTCAGAGTTGTCCTCTTGATCAAAATCCTCATCCATATCAGCACCTTCCTCCAGGGCAGGATTTTCTTCAATCTCTTGCTTAATTCGCTGATCAAGCTCCATCGTCGGCACTTGCAACAATTTCATCAACTGAATTTGTTGAGGAGAGAGGCGTTGCTCCAGTTTCTGAACGAGGTGCTGTTTGAGTGCCATTTATTTTATAAGGTTCACGTGGCTTAAAGGTTTAAAGATTGAATTGACCAAAAATCATATTTCAACTGATATACCTATATCCTTTGATCTCAGACTCCTTGCGTTGCTTCATAAATCTAAAAGTTTTTGCCGACATCATTTCAACTCTTCGTTTCAAATTATCAAACTCTTCTTCACTTATACTATCCTGATCTAATACCCTGAATAATTGAGACATGCGTTCTCATGCACAAGCTATAGAGATCCAAAGATACTGCAAAACTCTTTATTACCTCCTCTCTCAAATCCTTCAGCAGTGTTGTCGACCATACTCTCGTATATCGAATGATCTGAGTACAATACGACAACATAATGACTACTGACGTGTAGGATTGTGTGCGGATTCATCTATATAAACCTACCTAATTTACGAACGCAAACACTCAAACACCTCTGAAACCCGCATAAATTATGCTATGTGCTGGCAAGCATAGTTTTCTATCATTTATTAATCCTTATCCAATAAGAGCCTCCATGTTTTTCTACTCCTTTTAAGTTGTCATGATTCCAAATTGGGGCAATCAATTCAGAAAGTTCTTTGTCCTCAAATATGAAGTAATTTGGTAAAATCGTGTCAAATTTTTCAGGATTTGATAATAAATACATCGCCAATCCATATTGCTCAGAATAAAACCTATCGCACATAAATTGAGGATAATCATAAGGCAAATAGATGTCATGAATATGAACAATCACACCTTTTTTTAACCTTGGTAGAATCTCCAAATAAAAGACCATTGAATCAGAATTCGGTAAAATCCTATGAGAATTATCCACAAATAAAATGTCATTTTCATTTAACTCATCCAAAATGTTAAAGTCAATAGCCTCAAAAGGTTTTCGTATCACCTTATCAGCCAATTTGTCAATCTCTGCCCGGGGCATAGGGTCAATCGAGACAATTTGAGTACTTAATTTTTGCTCATTCTTTGCTTTGAATACCACTTTTGTAGAGTTGCCCGAACCTATCTCAATATATTTTTTAGGTTTAAATTCTGAAATCAAGGAATACAGTCCAATAATATCAAGTCCAGGCAAAAACCCGTTATTCCATGATGGTTTGTTGGGATCAGTTTCTTTACTCGAATCTTGAATTGACCATATTCTTTCCTTGTGAGACAATAACTTGCCAATAATATCCTTGTATTTAATGCGATTTGAATCAATTATAGAGTATAAATCCTCATGTGCAGGTTTTCCATGGCCATATCGTGGTTTGAGATCCACTTTATACTCAAGAAAAAAATTTTGAAATTTTGGGTGCAAAAATCTGTAAATCTGTTTGATCATATTTTAAAGTTTAATTTATGGATTGGGGTACCAATTTAAGTCGCAAATGGAGCTAGTTGTATATAAGTTGGTGGTTTAAATTTTAGAAACCTAGTGATTAATGTGTTTTGAACGATAGTATTTCGTTTATTTCATCTGTTAAATCTGTAGAATTATTCATTGATGCAGACTTGTAATGTTTGTTCTGCGCGGAATGAACATATATTCATACTAGTCTCATTGCGCGACAATGTAATGATCCGTTCATCTTAATGTAGTTATGGTTTTATTTAGCACTCTAGATTAGTAACCCAATTTGTGGATTTATCCTTCTTTTGTTTCGTTGCCAACTGCGATATTTAGTTTTGAGAAAAATGATAAACACCTCAGTTCAACGCCCTACTTTATTCCCAAACATGCCACTCCTCAAATCGTCTTACACTGTTCATTCTCAATTTTGTGGTTTATCTGAATTTAATGAGAAGAAATGATTTTGGCAGGTTGGTAAACAAATTAGTGGAATTAAACAAGAGTTCAAAAGTTTGAAATCACTGGTTTTAAACTTACTATTTGAACGCCGCAGGCTTTGAACTATTAAAACTCGGCATTCTGGGGCGTCCTTGGGAAAGGGATCACATCACGAATATTGGTCATTCCAGTTACAAACATCACCATTCGTTCGAACCCGAGTCCAAAGCCGGCATGAGGAACCGAACCAAAACGGCGTGTATCGAGATACCACCATAATTCTTCTTCAGGAATTTCAAAATCTGCACATTTATTTCTTAAGATATCAAGACGCTCTTCACGTTGTGAACCTCCTACAATCTCGCCAATACCCGGGAACAACACGTCCATTGCAGCTACCGTTTTACCGTCGTCATTCTGACGCATGTAAAATGCTTTTATTTGAGCAGGATAATTCGTTAGGATAACCGGACATTTAAATTCCTTTTCCACAAGATAACGTTCATGCTCACTTTGCAGATCGATCCCCCATTCTACTTCGTATTGGAATTTCTTCTTTTTGTAATGATTGGAATTTTTTAACACTTCGATTGCTTCCGTGTAGGTAAGGCGTTTAAAATCGTTGTTCACCACAAACTGTAAACGCTCAAACAAAGAAAGTTCGTTGCGTTCATTCTGTGGCTTCTGGCTTTGCTCCTGAGTTTCTCGGTCATTGAGAAATTTGAGATCGTCTGAACAATGTTCCATTACATAGGCACAAATAAACTTCAGAAAATCCTCCGTCAGGTTCATGTTATCATTTAGGTCATTAAACGCTACTTCAGGTTCAATCATCCAGAACTCAGCAAGGTGACGCGACGTATTGGAATTTTCTGCGCGGAACGTTGGGCCGAACGTGTATACCTGACCCAAGGCCAAGGCAGCCAATTCAGCTTCTAATTGTCCAGAGACGGTTAAGTTCACTGATTTACCGAAGAAATCCTCTTTAAAATCCACTTTACCTTCTTCGGTTAATGGAGGATTTATAGGATCTAAAGTCGTTACGCGAAACATCTCTCCAGCACCCTCCGCATCAGAACCAGTAATGATCGGCGTATGTAAGTAGAAGAATCCGCGGTCATTAAAGAATTTGTGAATGGCAAATGCCACAGCATGACGGATACGGAACACTGCGCCGAAGGTGTTCGTTCTGAATCGTAGATGGGCTTGTTCACGAAGAAATTCTAAACTGTGTCGCTTCGGTTGCATTACCGTACGCTGAACGTCATCCGGATTAGCGTCTCCGATTATCTCAATCTGTGATACTTGTAATTCAACGGTCTGTACTGTTCCTTGAGAGGTCACCAATTGTCCTTTCAACCCCACAGCAGCACCCGTAGTGATCCTCTTCAGAATCGTTTCATCCGTTTGTTCAAAATCAACCACAGCCTGCAATGTATGGATTGTAGAACCATCATTCAATTGAATGAAACGATTACTTCTAAAAGCACGCACCCATCCTTTAACCAAGATTTCAGTTCCGGTCACTCCGTATGCTAATACATCAACGATCTTTGTTCTTTTCATATCAAAATTCTTGTGACAAAAGTAGTAAAATGCCTCCTGAAAGGTTACTTATTATTCCAATTGGTCATAGTGAGATTTAAACCAATTGTCGCGAATCCTTTAATGAATTCCGTGGCCACCTGGATGCGCTCCTCCAGCATTTTGCGTTCCTCCTCACTCCATTCCCCCAAAACATAATCCACTTGATGTCCTTTGAGAAAATCATTACCTACGCCAAAACGCACGCGTGCATAATCCTGAGAATTTAGTGCTGCCTGAATGTCTTTTAACCCATTGTGTCCACCATCGCTACCCTTGCCTTTCATGCGCAATTTTCCAAACGGCAAAGCCAGATCATCCGTAATCACAACTAGATTATCTCGAGTAATCTTCTCAGCCTGCATCCAGTAATTGACTGCTTTTCCGGAAAGATTCATGAAGGTAGTAGGTTTGATCAAAACCAACGTGCGCCCTTTGAATTTCACTTCTGCTATTTCCGCTTGTTTTCCTAAACTGAAAGATCCACTCAATTCCTTTGCCAAGGCTTCGACCACCTTGAAGCCTATATTGTGGCGCGTTTCTGCATATTTAGCTCCGGGATTCCCCAGTCCAACAATCAGGTATTTCATGCCGCAAATATACTTAAAGGAAGAAAGAGCCCATCAATCCAAAACCCGTAACTTAAATCGCAGAGACGGTGTAAAATTATTGATCAAAATTGCTGATGAATTCTCCGATTATGGACTGTTGTTTACAAAACAAGAATCAAGTATCTTTGTGACGTGAAACAAATCTATAGGATCTTAGTCCTTTTTTTTGCGGCCTTTACCTTTTTAGGTTCGGTGGGAATTCCCGTATTCACTCATGTTTGTAAGGAGGATGGGGCATTCAGATCCTTATTTACTAAATCAACTTTGCACTGCACCATGGAGCAAGAAGCGAGTCTTCCTGCTTGTTGTGCGAAGAAATGGGCGGACTATAAAGGAGAGAAAGTAAAATCCAATTGCTGTTTAGAACAAACAGATCATTTTAAAATCCGATTCGATTTCAAGAATGATTTGGATCTTTCATTTGACATTATTTGTGGTGACGTTAACTCGAGGTTATATTCGGAAATCAATTCATTCGTAGCCTCTGAGGAATACCAATCGACCTATTTATACCGACCCCCTCCACTCCACTATTCGGGAAGGGAATTACTCATTGAACATCAAGTATTTCGCATTTAGATCCTGAATAACAAAGGTTATTCACTTAGATCTATTTTTGCATGAAGAATTACTTATTCGGTGCATTCCTATTGATCTGCTTGCCATCCATTGCACAGTTAAAAGGTGTGGTGATCGGAGCAACAGAAGGAAATCGCACCCCGCTCTATGGAGCGAAATTAAAATTATTGACGAACGGTTCGACTGCCTCCACAGGGGAAGACGGAACCTTCGAACTCATTTTACCTAAAGAACTGCCTGATACCTTAGTGGTGAAGGCCAATGGTTTTATACCAGATACGATTCCGGTTTCAAAAGATGATCGATTCATTTCGATGCAGATCACGCTATACTCTGAAAAAATGTTACCGGAAGTGGTGATCGAGATGAAACGTCAGACACAAAGTATTGCTCGGATGAAAACGCTACATGTGGAGGAGCTGACGTCGGGTGAATTAAGAAAAGCCGCTTGCTGTAACTTGTCAGAATCTTTTGAAACCAATGCGTCTGTGGATGTGAATATTACCGACGCAGTTTCGGGAGCTAAAAAGATCCAGCTTATGGGATTGGATGGGGTTTATAACCAAATCCAGATGGAAAACATTCCCTTTTTGCGTGGACTGGAAAGTTCATTCGGATTGACGTCCATACCCGGAACATGGATTGAATCGATACAGATCACCAAGGGGACAGGAACAGTGGTGAATGGTTTTGAATCGATGGCGGGTCTGGTCAATCTGGAACTGAAAAAGCCTTCAGAAATGGAGCGTTTTTTCGTCAACGGGTACGGCAACATCTTTGGTCGAGCCGAAATCAACCTGAATTTAGGTCAGATCATAAACAGCAAATGGAGCTCGGGAACGTTGGCGCATGCTTCCGGAATGTTTGGGGAGATGGATAACAATGGTGATGGTTTCAGAGACACACCCAAAGGAAACACTTACGCATTCATGAATCGCTGGGCTTTTCAGGGCAAGAAAATGGAATCCCAATTTGGTGTGAACGCTTACCGCGACGAAAAAGTAGGGGGACAAACAGGATACGATCCGAAATCGACTTCGGATAAATATGGCGTCCATATTGATTCGAGACATGTAGACGTGTTCGCGAAAACAGGATTTTTTATGCGAAAACCATACAATTCATTGGGAATTGTTTACAATTTGAAATACCAGACGTTGGATGCGCTGTTCGGACTAAGATCCTTTCAGGGCGAAGAAAAACGGGGTTATATGAATATCATTTTTGATGGAATACTCAGCTCAACTGACCACAAGATCAAAGTGGGAAGTAGTTTCTTGTACACTGACATCAAACAACACCAAGATTCTCTTCATATTGATCGCATAGACATCATTCCCGGCATATTTACTGAATATTCTTACACAGGAATGCGTCTGAGTAGTGTGTTGGGAGTCCGGCTGGATCATCATAATTCATATGGATTTCAATTCGCTCCGCGATGGCACATGAAATACGTATTAACAGAACATACAGATCTGCGTTTCACGGCAGGAAAAGGGTGGCGAATCCCCAACTATCTGGTGGATAATGTTTCGTTGTTGGCTTCAGGCAGAACATGGACAGCGCTTCCTCAATTGAAGCCGGAAATCTCATGGAATATAGGAGCCTCCATTGTACAGGAATTCAAGCTTTTCAAACAGAAAAGTAACTGGTCGGCTGATTTTTATCACACGCGATTCACCAATCAGTTGATCGTTGACCGAGAGGGAGATTTTAACGTATTTTCTAATCAGAAAGGCGGCTCTTATTCCAATGCCTTTCAAACAGAATGGAATGTAAATCCGCTTAAGAATTGGGAGCTTCGCTTTGCCTATAAATACCTGGATGTAAAGGCTCAGTATGCCGGAAAGATGCAACAGCAGGTAATGATTCCAAAGCATAGAGGTCTTGTCAATACAGGTTATAAAACACGAAACAAACGCTGGGAATTTGATCTGACACTGTCATTAATTGGTAAGTCAAGATTGCCCGGAACGCTTACTGGAGGTATTGAAAAAGACGGAAGATCCTTTGCCACCATGCATGCACAGATCACTCACATTCATAAAAGATGGGAAATGTACGTGGGTGGAGAAAACCTGACGAACTTCCGGCAACCAACTCCTATTTTGGATGCAGCTAATCCGTTCGGCACAACCTTTGACGCTACGCAAATATGGGGTCCGGTAATGGGAACGATGATTTATGGCGGTTTTCGCTACAGTTTAAAAAGAGAAAAAAAGAAAATCTAACTAAAATGATGAATATGAAAAATTTAATGATCGCATTACTTACGTTAGTAAGTTTAAATTCAGCTTTCTCTCAGGAGAAAAAACAGAAATACGAAACTGTAATAATTCAGACCTCCGCCGAGTGTGGAGACTGCAAAAAACGTATCGAGGACGGACTCAATTACACCAAGGGAGTTTCATTTGCTGAACTCGATCTAGATACAAAAAAGGTAACGGTGAAATTCAACACCACCAAAACCACCTTGGATGAAGTTCGTAACAAGATCAATTCTATTGGCTACGATGCAGATGAAAGTAAAGCAGAACCTGAGGCGCAGAAACGTTTGCATACCTGCTGTCATCCCGGAGGAATGAAACAATAAATAAGTTTAGGAAAGGCTTTTCACTTATCAGATCGATCTTTTCAAAATTCCATCAAACTGAGATTAGTAGCAGTTTTATTTTACTACTTTTGCATGTCATAAATCAATTTATTTTAAGATGTCATACTTGTTTACATCAGAGTCCGTTTCAGAAGGACACCCGGATAAAGTTTCAGATCAGATTTCAGACGCGTTGATCGACCATTTCATGGCGTTTGACCCAACATCCAAAGTAGCGTGTGAAACGTTGGTAACTACTGGTCAAGTAGTACTTGCTGGAGAAATAAAGACTAATTCCTATTTGGATGTTCAATCCATTGCTCGTGAAACGATCAAAAAGATTGGTTACACGAAGTCTGAATATATGTTCGATGCAAGTTCATGCGGAATTCTTTCGGCACTTCACGACCAATCTTCCGATATCAATCAGGGTGTGGAAAGAACCAATCCTGAGGATCAGGGGGCAGGTGACCAGGGGATGATGTTTGGTTATGCTACCAAAGAAACAGAGAACTACATGCCATTGGCATTGGACTTGGCGCACAAGATCTTACAGGAACTTTCGTTCATTCGAAACAATGAGCCTGAATTGATCGGGTACCTTCGTCCCGACGCAAAATCACAGGTAACGATTGAGTATTCTGATGATAATGTTCCTCAACGTATTGATACCATCGTTGTTTCAACACAACACGATGATTTTGATGCCGAGGAAGCGATGCTGTCAAAGATCAAAAAAGATATTATTACAATAGTTATTCCTCGTGTGAAAGCAAAATTAAAGCCTGAGCTTCAAAGACTTTTCACAGATGACATTACTTATCATATCAACCCAACGGGTAAATTCGTGATCGGAGGTCCGCACGGTGATACAGGTTTGACAGGTCGCAAGATCATCGTGGATACCTACGGAGGAAAAGGTGCACACGGAGGTGGTGCTTTCTCCGGAAAAGATCCTTCCAAAGTAGACCGTTCAGCGGCTTATGCAACACGTCACATCGCGAAGAACATGGTAGCAGCAGGTCTGTGTGACGAAGTTCTGGTTCAAGTCTCATATGCTATTGGTGTTGCAAAACCTTGTGGATTATTCATTAATACATACGGTACGGCAAAAGTGAACATGACAGATGGTGATATCGCACGAAAGATCGAACAGATTTTTGATATGCGACCATACTTCATCGAACAACGATTGAAATTGAGAAATCCAATGTATTCCGAAACTGCTGCCTATGGGCATATGGGTCGTAAGAATGAAGTGGTCACCAAAACTTTCTCTGCTCCAGATGGAACTGTGAAAGTGATAGATGTTGAACTATTTACTTGGGAAAAACTGGATTACGTTGATAAAGTAAAAACCGCTTTCGGACTTTAATCTCAACTGAATGAAATGGAAATCCTGCCTTCAAGTAGGATTTTTTTGTTTTAAGACTCTAGTCAAAACTCAATCAAGGTTTTTGATAATAATCCGATCACTGCCGTCAAAACGAGGAGACTGGATGGAAAGTACTTTTAGTGGTTTCCTCGAAATTACTTGGGTGAC
>JBIITO010000184.1:0-2725 GCA_044340465.1 Crocinitomicaceae bacterium
TTATTTTTAGAAAAAAATATGAAAGCGATTGTTTTGGGTGCTACCGGTTTGGTCGGTAATGAGCTGCTTCAGTTGATGGAAGAGGATGCCCGATTTGAAAAGATCGAGTTGATCTCCCGAAGAGAATCGGAGTTGAAAGAGATGAAGGTGGTGAATCATGTGGTCGATTTCGATCAATTAAAATCGCTTCCGATCGAAGGTCCGTGTGATGTGCTTTTCATTGCATTTGGAACAACGTTAAAAACAGCAGGATCGAAGAAAACACAATGGAAGATCGATGTCGATATTCCAACGAAGGTCATGAAACTTGCAAGAGAAATAGGAGTGAAACAATGTGTCCTGATTTCAGCTTTGGGTGTTTCTGAACGTTCGCCATTCTTCTATTCAAGGATGAAAGCAACACTCGATAAAAATGCGCGAGATGCAGGTTTTGATAAGCTGATCGTCTTGAAACCATCAGTACTTGAAGGATTCCGAAAAGATGAACGAATTGGGGAAAAGATTTCTGTGGCAATAGGCAATCTACTGGGTAAAACCGGTTTGATTGATAAGTATAAACCTGTTCAAGGAATGAAAGTAGCTCAATGCATGATACAGAGCTTGATCGAATTGCCGAATGGTTACCACGAGATACATTCAGGTCTGATTCATTCGTATTCGAAACGATTCAAGCCGCAACCCGAAGTGAAAAGCGAGTAGGGGAACTTATTTTTTTTCTTTCAACAGATCCCGTATCTCTGTCAGTAATTCCTGATCTTTTGATAAAGTAGGTGCCTTGGCTTCATCATCCGCTTTCTTTTTCAGTGCACGGTTCATTGCTTTTACGAGAAGGAAAATAATGAAAGCAGTTACAATAAAGTTGATGACCGACGCGAGGAACTTACCATAAAGCACTCCATTCCATCCCAGATTTTCCAGTTTGTTGACATGCAGTGCCTCCATGACCGGTTTTAGAAGTAACGGGGTGATTACATCATTGATCAATGATCCTACGATGGCAGAAAAAGCCCCACCAATGATAACGGCTACAGCAAGGTCGATCACGTTTCCTCGCATGATGAAGGATCTGAATTCTTTTAACATCTTAGTTTATTTTAAAAGGTTGACGTTGAAGTAAGGAGCGACTTAAGGTCAGTTCGTCCGCATATTGCAATTCTGTTCCTACAGCAACCCCTCGGGAAAGTGAGGTGATTAACACTTCCTTCTCAGCCAGTTTTTTGAAAAGGTAGAAATTAGTGGTATCTCCCTCCATGGTTGGACTTAAGGCAAAGATGATCTCGGTAACCGATCCGCTTTCGGCTTTTTCAACGAGTGTTGAAATGTTCAGATCGGAGGGGCCTACACCATCCATGGGAGAAATGATTCCTCCAAGTACATGGTAAATTCCCTTGTAAGATTCAGTAGACTCGATAGCCAGGACATCCCGTATATCCTCTACGACACAAATTACAGCGTGATCTCGTCTTGCATCTGAACAGATCGCACATGTTTCATGATCGCTGATATTTCCGCAAGAAGTACATTTCTTCACATGTGACTTCATTTCCAAAACCGCATGGGCAAAGGCCTCCACTTCCTGATCTGTTCGATTCAAAAGTTGTAATACCAAACGCAAGGCAGTTCTTTTCCCAATACCGGGAAGAGAGGAAAGTTGCTCAACAGCATTTTCGATATACCTGGAAGGGATTTTCACAATGTAAAATTAATGAAACTACCCACTTTTCTTTTGCCGCAAAACAAAAGTGGCAAAAGAACACGAAGTAGAAGTGTTGCTGAAACTCGAATTCGTTTTAATTCCAAACTTTTTGATCTCTACTTTTGACTGGCCAAAAGCAGCAAAAGCCCTTTCACTTTTACAAGGAACCTACCTTCGTTACCGCTGACAAACCTTCGCTTCGTGCATGCGCAACTCCGCTTGTTTTGCAGACTGGTTCTGTGTAAAAGTGAATCACTGAACGATCGAAGCTGCGGTTCGCGAAAGCAAATGTTTGATGCATTGAAAAGTTGGCTCGCTAGGTAAGTGAGGAAAAAGAAAATTTCGAAGCGTTCATCAAATCCAAAAAGCGCTTGTCGTTTGTAAGCGGTGCTTACACTCTTTTTGAGATTTGGTCTATGAGAAATTTTCGCCGAACGGCTTTATCGAGACTTGATTTTTTTGTTACTTTTTTGATCAAGCAAAAAAGTAAGTAATTAACTCTTATTTTTGCCATCCATGTTCAAAGACCTCAACATCCGCAATAAAAAAGCCCTCTTCGAATACCACTTGATGGATACCTTCGTGGCAGGGATTCAATTAGCGGGTACAGAGATCAAAAGCATCCGCAAGGGCAAGGCTTCGATCGTGGAGGCTTATTGCGTAGTGCAGAAAGGGGAGGTGTGGATTCGAAACATGCATGTTTCAGAGTATGAGAACGCTTCCTTCTACTCCCACAAACCTCGGGCTGACCGCAAATTACTCCTCAACAAAAAAGAGATCGCCAAAATTGAAAAGTTCCTTCAGGTAAAAGGAAACACCCTCATCCCATTGAAAATGTTTCTATCTGAAACAGGTTGGGTAAAAGTAGAGATCGCCCTCGCTCAGGGTAAAAAGCTCCACGACAAACGCCAGGACCTCAAAGAAAAGAACGACAAGCGCGATATGGATCGGGCAATGAAGCGGTAACTACAAAATCCCCAACGTCAGCATATGCGCCCAATGATCATTGGCCAGCAAGTAGATCAACAA
>JBIITO010000185.1:0-2689 GCA_044340465.1 Crocinitomicaceae bacterium
GGGACAAAACATTCGAGGATAATGGTATTAAAGTCGTTGTTGATAAAAAGAGTTACCTCTACCTTATTGGAACAACACTCGATTTTTCGGGTGGATTGAACGGGAAAGGATTTGTTTTCAACAATCCAAATGCCGGCCGCACCTGTGGTTGCGGCGAATCATTCTCCTTATAATAAGATTCAAATGGGATATACCGAGAACGAACTGGCGAAGGATCTTGAGAATCAAGAGTATAAATTTGGCTTTGTTACCAATATTGAGGCAGACAAGGTTCCAAATGGATTGAACGAAGAGATTATCAGACTCATCTCGTCGAAAAAGAACGAGCCGGAATGGATGCTGGAATATCGTTTAAATGCCTACAGAATCTGGAAAGAAATGACTGAACCTGAATGGGCTCACGTTTCTTACGACAAACCGGATTTCCAAGGAATAAGTTATTACGCTGCTCCGAAAAAAGCAAAAAAATATGAATCCTGGGATGATGTCGACCCAGAATTGAAGGAAACAATGTCCAAACTAGGGATCTCACTTGAAGAACAACAACGGCTTACTGGTGTAGCGGTTGACTTTGTGATGGATTCAGTATCAGTCGGCACCTCTTTCAAAGGAAAGCTGAAAGAACTTGGCATCATATTTTGCTCTTTTTCTGAAGCCGTGCAGGAACATCCTGAATTGGTTCGAAAATACATGGGAACGGTTGTTCCGGTGACCGACAACTTCTATGCAGCTCTTAATTCTGCTGTATTTACGGATGGCTCTTTCTGCTATATCCCGAAAGGAGTTCGTTGTCCAATGGAACTTTCCACCTATTTCAGGATTAATGAAGGTGGCACCGGACAGTTTGAACGAACATTGGTAATTGCAGACGAAGGTTCATATGTTTCTTACTTGGAAGGGTGCACTGCCCCTCAGCGAGATGAAAATCAATTACATGCTGCCGTTGTGGAATTGATTGCTCTCGACAATGCTGAAATCAAGTATTCTACGGTTCAGAATTGGTATCCTGGAGACAAGGAAGGTAAAGGCGGTGTATTCAACTTCGTTACCAAACGTGGACTCTGTGAACGGAATGCCAAGATCTCGTGGACGCAAGTGGAAACAGGCTCTGCTGTTACATGGAAATATCCATCTTGTATTCTGAAAGGAGATCATTCTGTTGGAGAATTCTATTCAGTGGCGGTTACGAACAATTTTCAGCAGGCCGATACCGGAACAAAAATGGTTCACCTAGGCAAATACACGAAGAGTACGATTATTTCGAAAGGAATATCCGCTGGAAAGTCACAGAATTCCTATAGAGGACTTGTGCAAATCCATAAAAACGCGTCGCATGCGCGCAATTTTTCTCAATGTGATTCATTGCTGATGACCGATACATGCGGAGCACATACTTTTCCTTACATCGAATGCAAGAATAGCTCGGCGAAGATCGAACATGAGGCAACAACATCGAAGATCGGAGAAGATCAAATCTTTTATTGCTTGCAACGTGGTATCAGCGAAGAAAAAGCGATCAGTTTAATCGTCAACGGCTATTGTAAAGAAGTTTTGAATCAACTTCCTATGGAATTTGCTGTGGAAGCTCAGAAGTTGTTGGCAATAAGTTTAGAAGGCTCCGTCGGATGATATGCGAGGATCACTAAATCAAAGATTTCTGATTACAGATTACAAATAGATCGGAGTTTAATCATTAGAATGGCAAAAATTAAAGGATTTGAAGATTTGGAAGTTTGGCAGGTAAGTATGGACTTGTGCACTGAGATTTATGCTCTTACAAATACCGATCTTTTTTCCAAAGATTTTGGGTTGAAGGATCAGAATCGCAGGACAGCTGTGTCTGTGCCTTCAAACATTTCAGAAGGATTTGAGCGTGACAGTAAGAATCAATTCCTTTATTTCCTTGCTATTGCAAAAGGATCATGCGGGGAGCTAAGAACCCAGCTGAATATTGCATATAATTTAAACTATTTGGAAAAATCGACATTTCAAGAGCTATCTCTAAAATGTTTTCAAACAAGTCGACAGCTAGTAGGATTTAGCAAATACCACAGGAATCTTGATGCTAAAAAACTGAAAAATCTGAAATCTGAAATCTGAAATCTGAAATCAAGCAAAAAATGATACGAATAGAGAATTTACACGCGTCAATCGAAGGGAAAGAGATCTTGAAGGGATTGACTCTGGAGGTTAAAGCAGGAGAAGTACATGCGATCATGGGTCCGAATGGAGCTGGAAAAAGTACCTTGGCTTCGGTATTGGCAGGTAAGGAGGAATATGAGATCACTGAGGGATCGGTTACTTTTGATGGTAAGGATCTACTTGAACTTACAACGGAAGAACGTGCTCGTGAAGGTTTGTTCCTTGCTTTTCAATATCCGGTAGAAATCCCCGGGGTTTCAAACGTCAATTTTCTGCGTACTGCGCTCAATGAGATCAGAGAATACCAGGGTAAAGAACAGATCAGCGCAAAGGATTTCATGGCCTTGGTTCGCGAGCGTTCAGCGATTGTGGAACTGGATGCTAAACTTGCTTCACGTTCTGTCAACGAAGGATTTTCAGGAGGTGAGAAGAAACGCAACGAGATCTTCCAGATGGCAATGTTAGAACCAAAACTGGCTATTTTGGATGAGACCGATTCCGGGCTTGATATAGACGCACTTCGAATAGTTGCAGGCGGAGTAAATAA
>JBIITO010000186.1:0-2680 GCA_044340465.1 Crocinitomicaceae bacterium
GGAAGCGAATCCACCTCTTCTTTCTTCGGTCTTGTTCAAGTAATTATGATATCGCTCAATGGTTTCAGGATTCCAGTGAATATGCCTATTGTAGCCGAGGCAGGTCCAGTCTGCTCTAGATGCGATCTTGTCTATAAAGTCATGTGTCCAGAGATCTTTTCCGTTGACGTAATGAAGGTTCTTTCCTATGAGGTCAAAGTCTTCTAGCATCTCATTGGTCCAGGAAATACCTTCGTTTTGAATGAGTCGATTGTAATCCCATTTAATACGAAAAGCATCTATGAGTTCATGTGACCAGGGGAGTCCTTTGTTGTAAGATATTCCCGGTACGTAAAACGGTTTGGGGTATTTCTTAATGAATTCATAGGACCACGGGAGAGATGGATTTTGGGAGAGTTGCTCGATATGCCAGCGCTCCGCATGACGGTAAAGGAATTCTTCGTTCCAGAGGAGATTCGTGTTGGCGGAAAGTTTGGTCCAGTCGACATGTATGTGATGCTGTTCGATCCATTCCGGCCTGAAGGAGAAGTGTTGAAAGATCAAGCTTAGGTAGGGCTTAGGATGACGAACGATTACTTTTAGTAACTGTGCTTGCTGTGTTTCTCGTGAACTTGGAGTTTCTGGCTTCATGGTGGTACTTAGGATCAGTTGAGTTGGAAAGGAGCTCTGTTGTTCTCTTGGCACTTGCTGATCAAGGTCGCTGCAATCGGATTTTCAGCATCATCCGCATACGGTTCAAGGAGCAGTAAGGCATCGGAAAATCTTCCTGCGAAACGATTCAGTTCTGAAAGAAAAAGGTTTGAATCCGGTGATTCCGGCGCGAACAATTGAATTAAATGGTCAATGTTTACAGTGTAATAGGTGTCTTTGTGTATTGCTTCAGGTGTTAATTTATCCTCTTCAAATGCCCTATGGTACGACCAGAGTAAGCGGATTCGGATGAATTTTTCCTCTATGTCATTTCGGTATTCTTTTGAAATCAGTGCCTCCTTGTATTCCTGGATCGAAGGGAATTTAACAAAGGGAGGGCTGTCATTTGAATACGTTTTCACTTTGAATTGCTCTTCGAGCCAAAAGAAGTTTGCACAACGTTCGCATTTGACGAATTTTGGAAATTCCGGAAGCATCGGACATTCCCTTCGCAGGTCTGAATAGTGTTTTGCGCCAAACGTGTTGCCGCTCATGAGTGATTCGGATGCATGGGTCATCCCGCATTCCGGGCAATTGTAATAAAGTGTTGGTCCTGGATTCATGGCTTGGGTGATTTTAAATAGGAGTAAATAAATTTTTCAATTTCCTTTTTCGGGATACCGTATTTCTTGAGGGCCGCGCGCACAAAGGTGATGTCCTTTTGGATGGTTTCGAAATAAAAGCCCTTTTGAAGATCATGGGTAAAGAATTGTTTGTCAGGTGTGACGGCGAACGTATCCGACGAATGTATCGGAGGAACGATCGAACTTAACGGGATCTCTTTCGTTTTGGGATCCAGTGGTTCGGTAGGCGAGGTGAGGTTGACTTGGTTGAGTCCGATGGTTTTGCTTTTTATTTCCACATCGATCCAAAACTCTTTCGAGATGACAAGAGTGTCCAGCACATCCTTAAAGAATAGAACGGTTCGGCAGGTGCCCTTCGTCTTGGTATTGATCCAGTATTCGTTCTCATAGAGCCTCACAAGCACTTTTTGGTCCATCACGAATAGTTCGAATTGAAGGTTGTAGAGATCTTTGCGAGTGACATGCAATGGTCTTTTGATGGCTCGTAATGCCTCAATGAGATCCCTTCGTTCAATGGAAAACGAAGCTACTATGGCCTGATGCTCACGTGGAGCATTGTGGTCCGGTTCTTCAAAAAGATCGATCTGTTTCATAATTCATCGTTTGGTCGGTTACGGTGTTTGTTATGTCTGCGGTACACTTTTTCGGAAGGTTCGGCACGTTGCACGAATCTCCCATCAAAGAATCCTTGCTTGCGCTGATCTTCACGTTGGTTCCCCAGTCTCAAGAGGTGCATTTTTTTAGGGCTGTCTTTCTTCGGAGGCATGGTTCAGTTTTTTAAGTTGCCACGTATACAGGCGTTGCATTAAGGTAATAATTGCTTCGGCTACCAAATATTTGTGCAGCGGAATGGGTACGAGGAGCTGGTCAATGATGGACCAGCACGTTAAAGATGTTACAATAGCAGCAAAGAGTCTGAGTGGAAATTTTTTCATGGTCAAGTATTTTCAGTCTGCCCTCATTTGGCAAAATTTAGACCATGTCTCAAAAGCTAGTAAATTCTCTTTTGAAGAGATTTTAAAATGTCAAATCATGAGAAATGCATCAGAAATTGATCTTTAAAATTTACAGGTGACAAAAAAAACATTTGTTCTGTTATTATTTTCCCAACATTCAGTTTTAAGCTATGAGATTGGAGAATCCGATCCAACTTATCAAAAAATGAACTTATGAAAACGATCCTATTTTTATTATTCCTTTTGCATGCCAGTTTACTCTTCTCACAGGAAGTAGTCAAAATTTACGAGGTTAAGTATGGTCATGAAGCCCCTGTTGGTGAATGGTATGTGATTAAGGATAAAAAAGAATATCAGAATGTTTTTTACATGGATTTCAAAGACAAAGAGGAGCTTAAAATCCAACTGGATTCATTATTGGAGGATCTGGATATTAATTACGAGGATCAC
>JBIITO010000187.1:0-2667 GCA_044340465.1 Crocinitomicaceae bacterium
AGTTATTTATCAGAAGAACAGGTCCAAAGAATACCAGGAGCAATTTGGTGAAAGATTTTACACTTTCCGTTTGGAGGATTGGGTGTTTTCGGATGATTTTGCTTCGGAAACCTTAAACCGTCATTTTGAGACAAGATCACTCAAAGGATTTGGTATTGATCATCTTCCGCTTGGTATTGTAGCCGCAGGAGCTGTTTTGCATTACCTGAATGAAAATCAGCACACGCGACTTGGACACATCGCTTCTATCGGTCGCATCGAAGAGGAGCAATACGTTTGGCTGGATCGATTCACCGTTCGAAATCTCGAATTGATCAGTTCACCGCATGAAAATGCGACCACACTTGCTGATATTCTGGATCATACCCTGACTCCCATGGGTGGCCGAATGATCAAGCGCTGGATCGTTCTTCCATTGAAAAATGCGGCACCGATCAACGAGCGATTGGATGCAGTCACTTATCTGAAGAACGAAGAAACTGCCCATTTCGAATTGTGCGAACGCTTGAAAGAAATTGGAGATATGGAACGTCTGATCTCTAAAGTTGCCGTTGCGAAAGTCAATCCGAAGGAAGTCATGCGTCTGAAGCAGACACTGGAGCAACTTCAACCGATCAGAAATTTATTGGAAAGTTCTTCTTCTGAACTTATTAAACGCATTCATGAACAGCTGGACCCTTGCGAAAAGTTAATTGCAACCATCGCCGAAACGCTTACGGATGACCCCGCAATAGCCGTTGGAAAAGGATCCGTAATCCGCGAAGGTGTTCATGTCGAACTGGACGAATTGCGAACCATCGCATTCAACGGAAAAGATTACCTGGAAGCACTTCAGGAAAGGGAATCTGCCCGTACAGGTATTCCCAGTCTGAAAGTGGCATTCAATAACGTGTTCGGGTACTACCTTGAGGTTCGAAATACCCATAAGGACAAAGTTCCGGAAGAATGGATACGTAAGCAAACACTTGTGAATGCGGAACGTTACATCACGGAAGAACTCAAAGAATACGAATCCAAAATACTAGGGGCCGAAGAACGAATCCACGCCATTGAAGCCCGCCTTTTTCAGGACCTGGTTTTCTCCATGGCAGATTACATTCAACTAATCCAACGAAATGCGCGACTCATCGGTCAGCTTGATTGCTTGCAATCCTTTGCTCAAGCGGCAACGATGAATCATTATTCGCGGCCTCAGCTGAACGAAGGATTTGGCATTAACATTATCGAGGGAAGGCATCCAGTCATTGAGAAGCAACTTCGGGACGGTGAATCCTACATCTCTAATTCGATCCAACTGGATCCGGAAGGGCAGCAGATTATAATGATCACTGGTCCGAATATGAGTGGAAAAAGTGCCATTTTACGTCAAACTGCATTGATCTGTCTAATGGCTCAAATGGGTTGTTTTGTGCCTGCTACGTCGGCTGAATTAGGTTTGGTTGACAAAGTATTTACGCGCGTCGGGGCATCAGATAATATTTCTTCCGGTGAATCAACGTTCATGGTTGAAATGAACGAAACGGCAAGCATTCTAAATAACCTATCCGATCGAAGTCTGATCCTGCTGGATGAAATTGGTCGCGGAACAAGTACTTATGACGGAATTTCCATTGCCTGGGCCATCGCTGAATATTTGCATGAGAATGATCGAAAACCAAAGGTCTTATTCGCCACACATTACCATGAATTGAATGAAATGACACATCAATTCTCGCGGATCAGAAATCATAATGTAGCCGTAAAAGAAAGTGGGAATAAGGTGTTGTTTCTAAGAAAACTGGTCGAAGGGGGAAGTGAACATTCCTTTGGAATCCATGTGGCCCGCATGGCAGGTATGCCTCCGCGAGTTCTGACAAGGGCACAATCGATGTTGAAGGAACTGGAATCATCGCATGATCTTTCTGAGAAGAAAACGGCTAAACGCATTAAAGAAAGCGTGAAGGAGGCTGCGGTGAATTCCAACATGCAATTGAGTTTCTTCCAATTGAACGATCCTGTGTTGGAGCAAATACGTGAAGAACTGGTGTCCATCGACATTAATAGTCTTACTCCGGTAGAAGCGCTGCTCAAACTGAATGAGATCAAGAAATTGACGGGGGGTTAATTTTTACACCTTATCTTAATTTCAAAAAAACGATCATTCGTAACTCAATCAACATAACTTCAAAATCATTTTTTCTTCCACTTTTAACAGGCTAAAAGTGGCAAAAGCCCTTTCACTTTTGCAAGGAACCTGCCGACGGCATCGCTGACAAACCTGCAATCCGTGCGTTCCGCATCTTCTTTTGGTTTGCAGACTGGTTCTGTGCAAAAGTGTTTTTAATTTTGACACACAGAAGATATATCATTGATACACTTTAATTCGAGAACAAGTCTATTTTTTTAAGCCTACAACTTGTATTTTTAGAAATACTTTTTAATTTTGTCACCCGCCAATCACTAAACGCGGAGCTCTTCAAACGAGAAGAGTAATAAATGTAAAATTGCGAGAATAGCTCATACCGATGCTGCGATCGGCAGTAAACGTTGGTTAGAGCACTCTAAACTCTTCAAACGAGAAGAGTAATAAATGTAAAATTGCGAGAATAGCTCATACCGATGCTGCGATCGGCAGTAAACGTTGGTTAGAGCACTCTAAACTCTTCAAACGAGAAGAGTAATAAATGA
>JBIITO010000018.1:0-28311 GCA_044340465.1 Crocinitomicaceae bacterium
AATCGCTAAAGTCTAATTTAAACGGTGGGTTAGAAACAATAAAATCAAATTGTTTCAATTTACCATGAGCATCTTTGTGATAAGGATCTAAAATGGTATTGCCTTTTACAATGTTTGGGATGGAGTGAACCAAATCATTTAAGATTAAGTTCAAACGCAATAAGTTTGAGGACTTTTGAGAAATGTCTTGCGAGTAAATCGTACACTTATCTTCACCAATGGCATGCGCCAGGTTCATCAATAAAGTACCGGAACCAGCTGAAGGATCGTAACACGTCACATCTTTTTCAACTTGTGTAACTAGACACTGTGCCATGATCTTTGCCACTGCATGCGGGGTGAAATACTCTGCATATTTACCTCCACTATTGGTGTTGTAATCGCTAATTAAGTACTCAAAGATGGTTGCGTAAAAGTCGAACTTTTCGTGAAAGATATTTTCGAAACTGAAATTAACCAACTTGTTTATGATGGCCTTACAGAAATCATCACGTTTGTCTGTAACGTATTTACTGATGTTTTCGAATAGAACAATTTTCTCACCACCTTCAGTTACTACAGAAAAGATGTCGCTGTTTTCTTTGGCAATGTCCAATAAAGTATTGTCAAATATTTCGGCAAAATTAGCTTCGTTTTGGCGCTCAAACAAACTGGATATAAATTGCTTGGGACTTAAGTGAGCAGTACTTTCGCTTAACTGCATCATGAGCATTTCATAATCGTTAGCAGAATATTTCTTTAATTCTACTTCCCAATTTTCGGCTTTTGCCAAATTGGGTTCTAGGCGTTTAATTTCATGAACAAACTTATCGTTTAGAAATTTATACAGAAATACCTGGGTAATAATTTTAAATTCATTGCCATCATTTCCCAAACCGTAATTGGCACAAACACTTTTTAAATCGTCAATGAGTGCTTTGGTTTGTCTTTCAAATGTTGCTGTTGTAGTCATTTATTTTTTCAATTTTTATCAGGCAACTCGGCCATGAAATTCATTCATATATTCTTTCACCATTAATCCATTAATAACTTTAGCTTGTTCAGCATTTAATGGTAGATGATGTTTGTTTTTTAATTGCTCGATGACCATTTTAACCATCATACGCTCTACATAACTCTCATTCTCCATCATTTTGGAGTTTTGTAATACTTGAGCATCAACCTCTTTTTTCAAACTCTGCAATGCCTCAAATAACTTACTTTCACTATCCGTTAATGGGTCTTTCTCCATCAGTCGTTTGTGCAAGCGAGCGTATTTGGCATCATTATCGTATTTGGCTTTTAGGAGTTGATTGGTGCGTTCTAATTCTTTTGAAGTCTTGTAAATATGTTCAAGTTCCTTGATATTGCGTTCCATTTCTTCCTTGGTGACTTCGTTTAAGTTTTTCTTTTTAAACAAGCGTTCCAATTCTTCTTTCAATGAAATAAACATAGGGTCTTTTGGGTCAAAATTACCACCTAATGATTCTCGCGTTTTCTGTAAAATATCTTTGAGTTGGTCAGCTAATACCATTTCCTCTTCTTTCACTTTTACAAAAGCAAAAAGAACATCTTCTAAAGCAATATTTAATAAATTGCTAGTATCCACGTTGTTTTCCAACGCTTCTTTTGTATTAATGAGTGTTAAGCGGTTATTGGCTTCACGTGATAATTGAGTGAGTTTATGAAAGTCTAACTGATCCAACATTTCATAATTCCCTGATAGGCGTATAATGTTATACAAATCACGAGAATTATTCAATACGGAAACGATTTCTAGGATTTGTTTACGGTCACTTATTTCGGTAATTTGTTGGGAAAATACTTCAGCGTTTTTTGTGTCGTATTTGAATAATACATCTTTTATCTGCTTTATCTCAGCTGTGATTTCTTCGGAACTTTTAAAGATATTGGAATAATGCTGCATTTCATCTCCCAGTTCAGATTGGAGCTCATCGAAATATGCACGATTCGTTTTATCAAACTCTTTTTGAATATCTGCAAAGTCAACAACATAACCGTACCTGAAATCTTTGTATGTTCGATTTACCCGTGTTAACGTTTGCAGCAGGTTGTGGGCCTTAATCACGCGTCCGATATAAAGTTTCTTTAATCGTGGTGCATCAAAACCAGTCAACAACATGTTGTAAACGAATAAAAAATCTATTTTACCTTCTTTGAAATTTTCAACTTTTTCTTTGCGTTCATCTTTGGTGCCAATATCATGGAGAATAAGTGCTGCGGACTTTACTTTACTTTCATTATTCTTTTTATCACCATAAGTAGATGCAGGTTCAGCAGCCATTTGAAAACTTTCTTCTTGACTTTGGGCATAGTTTGATTCAAATATTTCGAACATCATTTTTGCTTGATCAGAAGAATCACAAACCACCATACCACCAATGGAATTGTCATTCATGGCTATTCGTGCATTTTGAAAGTCACGCACGATATATTCTAGCATGGGCTCTACAAATTTTCTATGCGAATAAACAATCTTTTTTTCTGCATCGCCTTTCAGCAATTTTATGTCTTCCAGTGCTTGCTTTAAGCTGAGCTTGTAGGTTGTTTCTATCTCTTCTCTAATTAAACGCAAGGTATAACCATCTGCAATGGAAGAATTATAATAGTATTTGTGAATATAGCCCCCAAATAACGATTTAGAATTAAAGTCAGTGCCAAGCAGTGGTGTTCCGGTTAAACCAATTTTGATCGCATTTGCATCGGACTCATGCAAGTTAGCTAAGAAACTACCTTTGGGATTATAACTTCGATGTACTTCATCCAAGAAGTAAACGCGTTGTATATTCAAATTGTAATCATTGTTCTTGATTACATCTGTATCATCTTGGAATTTTTGAATATTTACAACCGTGATTTCAGTCTTTCCTGAATTATTATGTATAACGCTAGTTGATTTTATATCACGAGAGAATTCCTCCCTTGAATTTATATTATGGACAACTAAACCTCTACTTTTAAATTCCCTCCCAGATTGAATTAACAAATCAATTCGGTCAACAATAAAATAAAATTTAGGAATAACCCCTTTCGATTGAAAATAATCAGTAAGGTACTTCACGCTATAATATGCTAATGCCGTTTTACCGCTTCCTTGTGTGTGCCAAATGATTCCTTTTTTTGTACCTTCCTCAAGTTTCTTTTCAATTGCTTTTGTTGCAAACATTTGCGGATAACGCATAATGTGCTTCTGAAGCCCGTTGTTACCCTTCACGTAAGCTAATCCGTATTGCAATAAAAAGGATAATCTTTCACGTTGAAACAAGGAAGTGCAAATTCTATTCGTTGGTGACTTCGGATTTTTATTTGTTATAAATTCAGATGAATGTTTAATACCAACTAAATTAGTGTCCTTCAGAATAGCAGTTTCTATTTCATCAGGAACATCTGATAGTATTTTCGAAAGATCAAAATCTTCTTCTTCCCTAAAATAATTGAATCCTGGTTTTTGATAGGAAGCAGTAGCGTAGAATGCACCTTCAATTGGTAATGGGGAATTATTGTCATACTCCATGTTATTTGAGAACACCATTAACTGAGTAAGATTTACAAACTTTCTAAATTTCTTATTTTCGAAACGAGTTTGAATACGTTTGTGTTCAGCTAAAACTCCATCTTGATTATTTGGTTTCTTTACTTCTATAAAAGCCAATGGTACTCCGTTAATCAGAAGAATGATATCGGGGCGAAATTCATCATCATCTTTTTTGTAAGTGAGTTCAGTAACTACATTAAATGAATTATTCTCAAAGTGTTCAAAGTCAATAATTTTAGTTCCTGATGTTGCAGTAAGTTTTTCATAAAATGCTTTACCTAAATCCTCATTTTCTAAACTTAAAGAAACTTCATCGTAGAGACGCTTTACATCCCCATCGGTAAAATCAGGATTGATGCGTTTGATGCTTTCATTGAAAATATCTGTAAATATATTGGTTGATTCATCCCACTTGGCATCTTTCAACGAAAGATAGTCATATCCCAGTCTTACTAAATGTAAGATTGTAGGAATTTTTACTCTTGTGTTTTCGTTATGCAGCATCTTGATAATAAGAATGTAAAGATAGAATAATTCAAGTAATTTCTTTGAGACCTATACCCTTGATAAACCGCTGGATAGGCTTCTTATTATTTACCTGCATTTTTAGTTCATAAAGGTCTGATTTAGGGTTGTATTTGATGAATGGAATGGTAAGCGGATATTCGTCTTTGAGAAGTAAATATGCTTTGAGGGAAAGTTCTAATTCAATGTTGTGTTGTTCACCAGTAAAACTAAATCCAAATGCATCCGGTATTTGTTGTTCGTGCTTTTCTTCAAAAGCAAAAGCTTTGTTGGTGAACTCAACTGCGGTGATACGGTCAAGATTGTATGTTTTGTTTTTCTGAGATGTAATTTCATACGACATAACCGTGTGGTAGTTATCCGTAAAACCGAAAGGCTCTACTAAACGATCTGAAATGGTTTCTGAATTAATAGAGTGGTATCGCTTTAAAATAACTTGTTCTTTGTCTGCGATGGCTTGTGCCAGTCGTTCAACGATACGTCCATTCTTTGCATTAACCAAATGGCCAGCTACGATATTGACATCCGATGCTAAATAGATTTTACTTAAAACAGCATCTTTGAGTTTGTTACGCTTACCAGTGGTAAGAACTAATTGTTTTAAAAATTCTGCTTCTTCGGTAGAGAAACGAATGCCCTGGGCAGTATCGTTGTGAATGAAAAATCGTGTGTATTTGTCTCGCTGTAAATCAAAGCCACATTCTCGGATGAGGTCAAGGTAGCGATAGACTGTTCGCTCTGTGGTTTCTAACATTTCTGCTAACTGAATCACCGTTTTAGGCGGATGTTGTTCTAGGTATGAAATGAATTGTAATACACGAAGAATTTTCCGTTGGTTTAACATATTTAATAGTGATAAAACACAAAGTAGCACAAAATGATACAAGTGTGCAAATGTTTGACCTTAGTTGTCAGAGAAATTTTACTATTTTATTTTAAATGACTTGAATTGTCAATATTAAAGTGATAATTTAGAACAAAATAAAATTTTTACAAGAAAACTTGAATTAAACCCTTACCGAGCCTCCAAAAGCAACATTTTTTTCCGATCTCTGATCCTTACATTTTCATTCTTTTTCATTTCACAAAATTTTAGTTCAATGAAAAGATATGTGGTTAGTTACTCTATCTATTTGATTCACTATGATTTAAAATCAACCGAATAAAGCGCCTTTACTCGCTTTTCCGTTTAAATCAACCCAATTACATTTAACTTCAACCTAACTTGAAGTTAGCTTTCAGTTGAATTGAAACTAGCATCAATTTGACTTGAAGTTGAATTGAAGTTACATCCAAGCTGAATGGAAGTTAACTTAAAGCTAGCTTGAATTGAAAAAATGAAAGGCAATTCGGATGCCTCGCTCCTATCCAGGTTAAGTCAACCTGTGTTTTAAAGGAGTTTCAACCTTTTTATGAAAGCAGGATTACCACTCCATAAAATCAGTTCAATCGAACAAAATCCTTTTGGATACTTTGTATGATGTTTGAAGGCATATCCAATACTTGAGCCTTTTCATTCCAAATAGAAATGGAATCTTGAATTTCTTTTACCACATTCCTAGCATTTTTAATGGTGTAGGTCTCTGCGATTGTTAACACATCCTTTAATTCGATATCCACCCGCTTACCATTTACAGATAGGGCTCTACTGGTTTTGGTGTAATTCATGAAAGGATTTAATGAATACGTCAGATCGTATGCCGGCGACAAGTTCCAGCGATCTGCTTTTTCATCGTAGATAAACGAGTGATTTTTCAAATGATCGTCCGCGTTAAAAAAAACGATGTTGAATACCATTCGCTTGAACAACTCCTCTACATCGCGATGCGGGACTTTTAAAAAAAGTGCCAATTCAAAGAGGTTTTCATAACTGGAATCCTTCGGGCTTTGAAAATCCCAACCGGTTAAACCCGTTGCGGTGAGGATGTGTTTTTTCATCCCATTCTGACGATCAAAACGGAGAGTTGCAAAATGTTTTTTATCAATGAGTTTAGAGGGCATCATGGTTATTCCCAGATGCGTTGCCGTTAAATAATAGCAATATTCAATCACCTCTCTGCTATACCCTATTTCATCTTCCAAATGCAGTTTGACCAAATAATGATTAAAGTCGGAAGAATAGTTCAAATCACCGGGAATGATCTCGCCCGTTTGCTTGTGTTCAGAAATCAAGATTTTTGGTCTCGCACCTCCGGCAGACGTTCCAATTTTAAATATGTTTAGCAAGGCGTCATGATTTAAACCGGTTTCATGCAGTGCTTGTTTGCTGTTCAATACTTCCTTTAAAACAGCGATTATCTCCGTAAGATCAATCGAAGAGGTTTGTGGGAGTTCTTTGCTTGGTCGAAATTCCAATGCTCCCATGCCGCGATCTGCCACATAAGCCAACTGTTCAATTACAGAAATTTGACTGAATTGCTTATCACTAGCTTCTAGCCATTTTTTGAAAATGATGTTTCCAAACACGTCCGGTAATGAATCTGCAATCATCGGAGGCAAGCCTCTAAACGTTTCGGAATTGAATTGACTAAAGATCTGGACTTGAGGTACTCTTTTTAGAATACCAGTTTGCGGAAACAGATGCGTATACCGGTTGCTTTGAAGGAAATCAGGATGATACTGAAAAGATGAACGGTGTTGATCTGCGTCATATCCGATTCTTCCAATTTCCTGACCGAAACAAAAAACACTAATAATCTCATTCGCTGCCATCTACCTAGTATAAAGATTTAACCTGTTCGATATCCATTCGTTTACCTTCCATAAAGTCGTTAAAGGCATGCAATAGATCAAAATACTGTAAAACCTTCAATAAGGTATCAATGGTGAAATTCTTTCCCGATTCTAAATTCTGAATTGTAATTCGGGAAAGTTCGAGCTTTTCGGCTAGTTCCTGCCGGGATAATTTTTCACGTTTCCGGTAAGATTTAACCAATTGACCTATCTCTGATTTAACGTCTTTTATTTTCAAGTTGGTAGCCAGCATATTGAACAGTATATTATTCAAATATACACTTTTTATTACTTATTGATAAATATAGTATGCTTTTTTAAAAAAAGTAACGCAAATTAACTAAGCTCTCCACTAAAAATACTCTCCATACTTACGGGCAGTAAGTTCAGCGTCCAACTTCAGATATTTCAGAAAGCTACGTTCGGATTTGTGACCGCTGAACTTCATGATGGCCTGAGCGGGCATCCCTTTAAGAAATTTGAGGGTGCAAAATGTTCTTCGGCAAGTATGAGATGTAACCTCCTCATATTTCCTCTTTTTCACCATGATCGATTCTCCAGCAACCTCGCGATAAAAGGTGATTTCATCCTCCATTCCTGCCAATTGACACAACTCCCGGATGGTTCTATTGAAGCGCGTCACCTGATTTCGGTCGTAATTGGGTAGAACACCATTGTATCGTTCTACAATAGAGCGAAAACGAGCACTCAAGGGGATAATGACTTTTTTTACCCCGGATTTCTTTGTCTTCTTGGGAACGATATGTAAACCATCGGAACGAAAATCGTGTTCGGTAATCCTTGAAAAATCGGAAAACCTCAACCCCGTTTCACAACCTACCAAAAACAGATCCCGCACGATGGACTCATGAGAATCCGTCAATTCAAGCACTTCCAATGCACAAATATCCTCTTCCGTCAAATAGATCTTATCGACATCCTCCATAACCGTGACAAAAGGCTTCAAACTAAAACGGGAAACCACATTCTTATCAAAACACCAGTTCAGAAAAGCTTTAATGTTCTTATTTTGTTTTCCCACCGTATTGGGCAAAAGCCCGGGTTCTCCTTCCAAATTGGTGGCGGTAAAGGAGAGGTAATTCATCCATTCCTGCGGAAATATTCCAGAATCACTTGCAATCAAACTAAACGTCAACGGCTTCTCTAGAATTTTCTCCACCTTTTTCAGATGCTTACGCAGCGAATTGTTATAGTCCCGAATGTCGGGTAACTCCTTTCGTTTGGACTCAATGAAATCTTCAAAATGATCCCAGAAGGTTTTGGCCTTGCGATGCTTTAAAGGAACATTATTTAGTTTGATCAGGTCGGATTTGATTCGGGAGGAACTGGGATAGTAATTCTCATCTCTGTACTTTTTGAGTAGCGAGAGCATCACTGCTTCCATTTGATCCAATTTATCGTTGATTTCGTTTGCTTGATCAAATTCCATTGTTACCTTTACACGTTGCTTTTTCTCATTCCACATTTTCGGTGGAACGGAGCAACCGGTAGAAATTTTGAGGCGATCGTTTTCATAAAAAACGGTCATGATTACAGAGGTTGACTGCACCGAATTTTTATCCCTCAAATAAAACTTAATCATTTTTAATATCTTTACTCAAAGATAGCCAAAACCGTGGACGGATTCGCGTACGGATTAACTTTTTTTAGGTTGTTTTTCAAAAATTTCAAGAACAACAATGAAGCGATTATTAATTGATATACAGATATTTATAATGCATTTTAGAACAACTTCGGAAACCCGCGAAAACACTGAATTGGCTCTTCCGTCCAGACCGCAAATGTTAAAAGCAAAAGTCCCGTCTTGTCGGGACTTTTTTTTGCCCCCACCCAGTAAAATTTAGTATTTACGAATCAAATCAAAAAGTGGATCAAGTCAAAAAGCTGGGGATCACGCATAAATTTGGGTTAATCTGAAAAGAAAGAATTCAACATTTCTTACCCCTCTAAATTGGGTTCTAAAAACTTTAATTTTTACATTGAACGATTCTGCTGATGCATTATTGACATCATCGAGGAAGAGTCTCTGAATGAAAATGATTTTAACTACTATGGGGTGTCGTTGCCTGATGCAAAAGCCGTTGAGTTAATTGATTTGTAGATTTCCAAAGATTAAAAATTGGTTAATCGACCTTCCTCCTAGTCTTCACACTTGTATTGAGCCTGTCGAAATAGCTTCAGAAAAACATTCCGAATAAAGCCTGATACAGAGCTTCACTTCGTTCCGGGCTTTTCGGTATCGCTCCTTAGCCGTTGCCTCAGCATTCGTCAATGCGACTGTTCACTAGTAAGCTTCGCCTGTTCATCCTGCGTCGTCAGTCGCAGCTACTTCATCTCTCCAGAACCAAAAAGGTATCCGCTTGAAGCTCGTCCCTCACTCTCGCTTCTGATTTTTGCTGGGGGGCTGCCGCGGCTTGTTGTTTGGCTCGCTTGCTAAAGCACCTTATCATTTACCCCAAAGACATCATGCTGATCACCGGCAAAAGTGAGCGCTATTCAAGATACTTACATAAGCGGATCAAGAAGCACTTCAATAAAGAGGATCACCAGGTACTTTCAGTTGCTGAATTTTGCAATTATATGGGACTGGATACCGATGAGGTGTCAGGATCGATTTTCTAAAAGCTAATTACTATCGATTATTCACTCCTGGAAAAAGCTGTTGACTTTAAATCACATTCAAGATTTGATAAGCCGTATTTTCGGGCAATCGTTTTCCAATTACGAACAGCCCCTTTGACTTCTTCTAAAATTTGGAGTGATCGATCCTGACTCAAACGAAAATAAGGACTCACTTCTAATGCAAGAGCGAGATCCAAAGAATTATCATGCTCAGTAATATTTAGCTTTAAGCCTGTACCTGTTTCCAAAGGATTAATATCATAAGCAGGTGAAAGTTGCCATCCTCCTGAAGTCAGAATAAATCCATGATTGCGTAAATGGTCATCCGTATTTGATACACAAATACTAAAAACTATGCGTCTCCAGAGTTGCTCCAAGTCCTGATTTACATTGGATCCGTGGGTAATAATGAATTCGACCAATTCAAGATAACTTGTTCCTTCACTGTGATCTTCTCCATCCACATGTCCTAATAACGTCATCGCTGAAGAAAAATGGATACGTTTCCCACTTTCAGATCGATCAAATCGTTTAGTTAGAAATGTATGATTGTTGGTATTAAATTTTTTCGCCTGGGCCTCAGCCATATTCACTCCGGCTGAAATAGCTAATTCATGTGTCACTATTTCCCATCCACCTATATCAGATGAATCATTCTTACTCGGGAATTTAGCAATCCATAAATGATCTTCATGATCAAGTACGCTTGCCTTTGGCCTCGCACCTCCCAATGAGGATCCGGGAGCAACCAACATACTTAACCATTTCATGTATTCCGGATCATTGACAACATCATCATCTTCTAATCTTAAGCTGATTTGTTCCAATTCACGAATTGATGTCCATGGAGGGCTCGCCATTACCTTATTGGCATTCAGAAAAGGGCCGTTTGGATCCAATTTGAAGCGCAATCCACCCATTCGGTGACCATCATACACTCCCAACAGGTAATCAGTTTCAAATAAGTTATTTGGAGTTCTTTGCTCTTGTCTCGCTATTGCCGCTTCTCTTCGTCGCATCAAAATACGTCCCCATCGATCAGGTGAAGAATCCAGAAACATACCAAAATTATGCTTTTGCTGATCGGTCAAATACTGTAGTCCTGAGAATAATTGTAAATCCGGATCCAGCAATTGAGCTTTTCCTGATTGCAACCATGCCTTTTCATATTCAAATGAAAAGATCTCTTTTCCCCTCAATAGTTCAGCATGTAAAACCCCCATGAACACAGGTCCATTTAATTCATGCCAATCTGCATAAACATAAACTTCTCTTTTAATATTTTTTTTGGCCATGGCTTATCGTTTTTTTGGAGCTCGTTCCCTTGTACTTAAGTTCGCATCTTGTAATTTCCTGCCTAACTCATCGTCTTTGGCAAGAAGTAGAAAATCCTTTTCCAACCCAATAACTATCAAAGCTTGGAGATACAAACCAATACTAACACTTTCAGATCCTTTTTCAATAGCTGTTAATGTAGGCCTACTGATATTGGCACGTTCAGCAACTTGCTCTGCACTAAATTTCCTCCTTAGACGAGCAAGCTTAATATTCTCACCCAATTCTTCGAGTATCTTCTTGTGTTTCGGTAATAAAACTGGTTTTTCTCTACCCATAATACAAATTACTTTTTACAAATATATTCTTTTTTGTAAATACTATTTAATGTTATTAAACTTTAAGCAATATGATGAAATGGCTTGGAAAGGATTCAGTTCAAACCAAGGTAAATTCCAAACCAACGTCAATTATCGCAAATCACAATACGTTTCTTAAACCCTTCAACCCCCCCCTACAAGCTTGCAAGGATTTCTATTTACTCTCTGAACGGGGGAACTTTGTGGTGTACTTTAAAATTTATACACCATGAAAAACAAAACAACACTTTACCACTTCATCCTGGATAGCAGTGGTTCGATGTCGAATGACAGACGAAAAACAGTAAATCTTTTCAATCAACAAGTTGCGACGGTTCGTTCCTTGGCGACAGAGTATCCCGAACAAACTTTTCTGGCCGGACTCACGATCTTCAATGACCAGGTTCAACACATTCTCCGGGAAACGCATGCGGATAAATTGATCGACCTGAAATACGAGGTTTATAATCCGGATGGTTTGACTGCTCTTTATGACGCCATTGGTGAATCAACCAGAAACATTCGTGATAAGTTCGAGCATCAGATCCGAGAAAATGAAATGTCTGTAGTAGTCATCATCCTCACTGATGGTCACGAAAATGCAAGTAAAAAGTACGATGCCCGAATGATCGCAGTGAACATAAAAGAACTTGAAGCGTCTGACAACTGGTCATTCACGATTCTGGGTGCAGATTTCGATATCACGAATGTATCCGCAGATCTGAATTTCAGACCTCAATCTTCACTCAACTATGAAAAAGCCAATTTCCGTAGCATGGCGATGGATATGGAAGATTCGATCCGTGAGTATGCCGAGCTGAAGAAAACAGGGATCATTTCAAAGGACTTCTTCCGAAAGAAGTAATAAGCCTATCCAACAGAACAATCCATAGACCGAACTCGACCCGATGGACAATTGATTCTACGTGTGAAGTCACGTATTCAAAATTCTCCCATCTCCCATTTCAATGATCCTGTCTGTGCGGCGGGCGAAATCATCGTCGTGGGTCACAACGAGCAAGGATAGGTTTTGTTCGGTGCTAAGCTCCTTGAATATATCAAATACAATAGTGGAGTTTTTAGAATCCAGGTTTCCTGTGGGCTCATCCCCCATGATGATCATCGGGTTGTTTATCAATGCCCTGGCAATCGATACACGTTGTTTTTGCCCTCCGGAAATCCTGCTTGAAAGCTTAAAGGCCTGATCTTCGATTCCGAGTAATCTTAATTTAGTCATCGCATCGTGCTCTATCTCCTCTTTGGATTTTAAGCCCAATTTCTGGGCAGGAAGCGTAACATTTTGGATTACCGTAAATTCTGCCAGCAGGTAATGGAACTGAAATACAAATCCGATCTTCTCATTACGTAATCGGGCTAATTCATTGGGTGGTAAACCACTCAGCTTCTGACCATCCAAATAAATCTCACCATTGTAATCTGTATCCATGGTTGACAACAAATAGAGCAAAGTAGATTTTCCACACCCGGATTTCCCCATAATGGAAACAAATTCTCCTCTGTTCATTGAAAAATTAATATCCGTAAGCACCTGAAATTCATCAGGAACATGAAAGAATTTATTGATATTTCTGGCTTCGAGTATAGGTATCATTATTGTCCTCTGATGATGTCTACAGGATCCATTTTCTCTGCTCTTCTGGAGGGTAAATAGCCTGCAAAGAAGGTGGAAACCATTCCGAAAATGACCCCGATGATGTAATACTTTAAATCATACTCAACCGGATAGGTTTTTATGGTAGGAAGAGCCGGCGTATCGAAGGAGGTATTATCTATCATTACAGAAACCCCATAGCCAACGATCAATCCAATAATACTACCCAATAATCCGATCATCACTGCCTGACTGATAAAGATCCATTTTACATCACTACTCGAAAATCCTGTAGCCTTGAGGATGGCAATGTCGTTCATTTTCTGATATATCAGCATATTAAGTATATTGTAAATTCCAAATCCTGCTACTATTAAAAGTGTAATAGACACCGCATAAGAGATCAGCGTGCGAACGGATGAACCCGTCTCAAATTGCGCATTGGCCTGTTGAATATCTGCGGCCCGGAGATGAAATAACTTTTGCATGTCTCTCGCAAGAGCCGGTGCTTGCGCCATATCATTCAGTTTTACGTTGATATCTGTAATGAAATTGCCTCCTTCACCCATGAGTCGTTGTACAGTCTTCAGATTGACATAACTCTGGATGTTATCGATATCCGCTAAACCACTCTGATAAAGACCCTCGATCTTCAAGGCCATAATCTCGCCTTTCGTAGATGCTATTTGTACCACATCCCCAACTTGCAATGAAAGTTTCTGAGCAACTCCGGCTCCCAAAAGGATGCCATTTTCGTTTTGTGCCAGCGACTGACAGCTTCCTTCTACAATATAATCTCCCAAATTATAGAGTGATGCCTCCTTGAGTACCTCCACACCTAAAATAGAACCATTCAGCTGTATTGATCCACCCACATAGAACGCCTGGGCACGAACCTGTGCAGTAATGCCCTTGGCATAAGGCTGTTTTTCTAGAAAATGGACTAATGGTCGTGCATTGTGTATGCGTGTTTGACTTTGAATGGGCTTGACCGACCTCACGAACCGTTGTTTATCCCCAAATGCTGCGCTCAGATCTAAAGGCTGTTTTTCAGAAACCTGTATATCGTTGTATAAATGAATGTGTGGCGTGCGGTTAAGGATCAACCCATCCAATAAGCCGTTCAGTCCATTCATGAACCCCATCATGATGATGTACGTTCCAATTCCAAAGGTGACGCCCAATGCCGCAATAATGGATTGTTTCTTCCGCGAAAGAAGATGCGTGCGCGAAATGGATAAGATCAATTTAATATCCATTACTGCTTCGGTTTGTATATTTTATCTCCCTCAGTCAATCCGGAGAGAATTTCGACATAACTCCAGTTGGAAAGTCCCGTTTTAACACTGATTGTTCCCTTATCTGAATCAACTTTATTTCCGGCTTGCAGAAATTCCCTTGGGATCACAAGTGCTTCACCTTTTTCATTGATGACGATGTTACCTTCACCAGTGAGTCCCATGTACAACTGGGATGGTGCATTTACAAACCTGGCTTCTACCTTGAAGGTTTGGGTTCGGTCATCCATGCGAGGCGCAATCCGATCGATACGTGCTTCAAAGACTTTGTTTTCATAGGCCTCCAGTGTTACAAGTACCTTCTGTCCAAGATCCACTTTAGAAATGTCGACCTCATCAATAAGCATTTCAAGCTTAAATTCGCGTTTATCTCCAAGTACAGCAATGACTTCCTGTATGTTAACAAATTCTCCTTTCTCCTTGTTGAGCTGAAATACTTTTCCATTGATATTGGAACGAATCACATAATCTCCAGTCCGGAGTTCACTGAGATTCAAATTATTCCGAGACTGTCCGACTTGCACATGCAATTCACGTTCGGTCCGTCGTAGTTTCTTTTTCAGATTTTCCAGATTATTAGCGGAAACCTCATAAGTCAATTGGGCGTTATCTGATTCAAATTGCGATACCGCATTTTGTTCGCGTAAAGAACGTAAACGAACATAATTCAAAGAATCATTCTTTACTTTCAGACGGGCCGATCTGAGTTCTAATTTCAGCTCATCCAGTACATTGTATTCTCCTTCCAGTGTTTGTCGCGCTAATTCATAACTCAATCGTGCATTTTCCTGAGTCATTTTGGCTGGATCATTTACCAATACAAACAAGACATCTCCTGCCTTCACCTCATCCCCTTCTTTTACTCGAATCTCACTCATATATCCGGAAACTGAAGCATTTACTTTGTACTCGTTAACAGGTTTAATTAAGACACTGGAATACACGGCTTCCACTATATCCGTTCTGGTCACAGAAGATTCTTCCCTTTTTTCTCCGCAAGCTGAGAGCAAAACCAAAGAAACAAACAGAATATTCCGGATAAACAGCTTTCTCATGCTCCCAAAGGTAAGATGTTTACACACCAAAAAACAGAACAGAAATCATACTTTTGCAATCCTTCGGATTTAGAATACGTAACTGAGATTATATTCGAACAGAATATGAAGGTAATTGTTACAAAAGTATGAGTAAAATAATTGAGGATCTCAATTGGCGATATGCCGTCGATGAATTTGATCCGAACCAAAAAGTGTCTGAAAATGATCTCAATACCATATTGGAAGCCTTTCGATTGGCTCCATCTTCTTTTGGCCTACAGCCGTTGAAATTAGTGGTTATCGAGAATGCTAAACTTCGTTCAGAATTGCTGCCACTTTCATACAATCAGCGTCAGGTGGTCGATTGTTCCCATTTATTGATTATTTGTGCTTACAATAGGATTACTGAAAAGATCATCGAGGAGCTCATGCACCTTACCTCGTTAGCCCACGAAAAATCACCGGAATCACTGGAAGGATATTCGACCTTTTTAAAACGTACCATCCTGGCGATGGATCCTGATGATATGAAATCTTGGAACGCACGTCAGGCATACATAGCTTTGGGCCATATCCTGCACACCTGCGCCCAGTTGCGTGTCGACTCCACACCAATGGAAGGTTTTCAGAAGGAAGCCTATGACGAACTCCTTGGTTTAAAGGATCGTAATCTGCATACCGTGGTGGCTTGTCCGATCGGATATCGTTCTGAACACGACGCTCAACAACACTTGCCGAAAGTGAGAAAACAGTTTGATGATGTCGTAGAATTTTACTCATAGAATAGAGCCAAATCAACTGAGAAAGTTTTTATTTTGTAAATCGTTTGGTTCAAAATGTTTTTCCGTAAACACAACTTGTTTTAGCCATTGACCACAAGTTATCGGAGCATAAATAAACATAATCACTTGATTAACAATAACTTTATAGATTGGATAAAAAATGTCGAAATCCCCGCATTATAATAAACGACAGTACAAATTTTATTGTCTGAGCCTCCTCTATTCAGTATTATTTGTATTATTTGCAATGGTGGATACCAAAGCTCAATTTGGCTTTGAATTCAAAGATTCAATCTTGGTAAAAAAAGGTTCCGACACCTTGCGAATGGCTTTCTCAGGAGGTTTGAGTTATGCTCAATTCTCTGATATCGATTATGATTTTGACGGTGATATGGATCTCTTTATTTTTGACCGAAGCAGCGACAACATACGCGTATTTATTCAAGAGGAAGAAAAGGGACAACATTTCTACCGATTGGAATATAATGCCAGAATGAAATTCCCTTCTGACCTGCGTTATCGAGCTACTACGGTAGATTATGATAATGACGGCAAGAAAGACCTATTTACCTATGGTGTAGGAGGTATAAAAGTGTACCGAAACGTTGGAAATGCAATCAATGGGTTACAATGGACATTGGTGAGTAAACTACTCTATACGGATAACTGGGGCACCCGTTTGAACCTCTATGTGAGTTCGGCTGATATCCCTGCATTTGTTGACGTTGAAGGAGATAGCGATATCGACGTACTCACCTTTCATATTGGAGGGCAACACGTGGAATATCATCAAAACCAAAGTTTCGAATTATACGGCATACCAGATTCACTCATCTTTGAGCTCAAGAATGAATGCTGGGGCGGATTTAGGGAAGATTTGAATACCAGTACGATCTACCTCAATGACAATACGTTGGAATGTACAACAGAAAATGTTCCTGGGGCAAAATCGCAACTAATTGTACAAGAGGAAAAAAAATTTGGAAACGGTATGCCTAAACATGCAGGCTCTACACTTCTCGCACTTGACTTTGACAACTCTGGTGTGCTTGATCTGGTACTTGGAGATGTTACTTTCCCGAATCTTACCCTCCTGCTTAATGGCGGAAACAAACCCAATATGAATTCGCGGATGGTATCACAGGACAATTACTTTCCGAGTAATTCAATACCAGCGAATCTTCAGATCTTTCCTGCGGCATTTTGGGTAGATGTCGATTTTGATCTCAAAAAAGACCTTATAGTCTGCCCGAATGCCCGGACGAGTCCCGAAAATGAAAAAAGTATTTTGTTCTACAAAAACGTGGGCACAAATCAGCTTCCCACCTTCGTTTATCAAACCAATGAATTCTTCCAAAACGAAATGATTGAACACGGAACTGGTTCACAACCACTCTTGTTTGATTATGATCGGGATGGACTGAAGGATCTTTTCGTGGCCAACTTCTTCAGATATGTTCCAACATTAAATAAAGAATCCTATATCGCTTATTACAAAAATACAGGTACGGCTAATAATCCTGTTTTTACATTCATTGACCATAACTTCCTCAATCTTAACGTTTCCGAACTTGGGTTAAAATTGACCCCTACCTTCGGAGATATTGATGGAGATAATGACGAAGACCTATATATCGGAAGAGATAATGGTACACTATCCTTTTTTGAAAATAAAGGTTCTCCAGAAGGAGTTAATTTTTCCGGCCCGATAAATAATGTGACCACTAAAAACGGAACAGTTATTTCGGTTGGTCAAGCAGCCCATCCACAGTTATTCGATCTGAACAATGATGGATTACTTGACCTGGTAATTGGTCGAAAAAATGGTGAGATTGCCTATTACCAGAATGTTGGAACACCTTTTTCTCCAGCCTTCGAATTATTCAATGATAAACTCGGCAATATAACTGTTTCAACAAATACTGGCATCGGGTATGCTGCACCCCATTTCTTCCGTATAAACAACATTACTTATCTTTTTCTGGGTGCTTCAGATGGTCAACTTCACTACTACAAAGGTATTGAAGGTCAACTGAATCCGACGGATACGTTTGATTTTGTTTCAGATAATTACCTGAACATCGATGCGGGTGCTTACAGTTCCTTCTGGGTAGAGGATCTAGACAACGATGGCAACCTGAATTTGTTGGTCGGACAAGATCTGGGTGGACTTTTCCATTTTGAAGCTAACCCTTTGAGCAATGCCAGCCTTGAAGAATTGAACATCTTGCCGAAGTGGATGATTTATCCAAACCCTGCCTTTGAAAGAGTTAATATAGAATGGGATCCCGACCTAAACGTATGTTCAGTTTCACTGCAGAACTTTCAAGGATTGATGATTCAACAATTTTCAGATATAACATCCTGCAAATTAAATGTACCAACAGATCAGTTGGCGCAAGGTGTATATTTTGTTGAATTGGAAACCGAGAACGGCAGATTTACTCGCAAATTTATGAAGCAATAGACGGAAATTCCTTTACAAACTCCACGTATTCGATACGATGAGTGAAAGATAAATAAGGTTTTTCCTCATAAAGTCCGTAAACCGTAGAACCGCTGCCACTCATGAGAGCGAATACTGCACCCTCCGCATACAATTGTTCTTTGATCTGCTCGATTTCAGGATAGCGCTCAAAAACAGAACGTTCAAAATCATTCTCCACATTCCCTCGCCATGATTTAATTGATTGGGTCAATAAAGATTCAAGCGTTGGATGCGCTTCCGAAAAATGCACACCGGCATACGCTTCAGCGGTACTTACATGTAATCCGGGATTGACCAATTTCAGGTAATATCCTGAAAGATCTATTTCTGCCGGACGTAATACCTCTCCTCTACCTCCGGCCATTTGCGGCACATCTGCAATAAAGAAAGGACAATCACTTCCCAACTGAGCGGCATAATTTTCAAGTTCATTATCCGACAAACCCAAATCAAAGAGCGAATTAAGACCTTTCAATACCCACGCCGCATCAGAGGAGCCACCTCCCAGTCCTGCGCCCATGGGGATTATTTTACGCAAATGCATATAAACCGGTGGTAGAGTATGATCATTAGCCAAAAGGTCATAAGCCCGAATGCACAAATTATCAGTATTAGCGCCTTCGAAAGTAAGCCCGGTCTGATGAAAACTGAACTCTTTCGCAGGCAAAATCTCCAGAATATCATACATGGGAACAGGAAGCATACAGGTCTCCAACTCGTGGTACCCATCTGCCCTTTTGTACAGAACTTTTAATCCCAGATTGATCTTAGCCGGAGGAAAGAATATCATAGAGCAAAGGTAGAAGAACGAAACTATTTTTGTAACTTTCGAACCTTAAATTGAGTAAATATGGCGGTTTATCTAGATTTCGAAGAGCCTTTAAAGGCATTGGAAGAGCAAATCGAACAAACGAAAGAGATCGGTGCGAGCACGGAGATCGACATGACGGACAAGATCAATGAATTGACGAAGGTTCTGGAAGAAAAAACGAAAGAGATCTTCTCTTCGCTTAGTCCGTGGCAGCGTGTTCAGTTATCGAGGCATCCAGACCGTCCTTATACACTCGCATACATCAACGCCATTACAGATGGACAGTTCCAGGAATTGCATGGCGACCGAAGTGTGAAAGACGACAAGGCCATGGTAGGTGGATTCGGCATGTTAGATGGTCGCTCGGTTATGTTCATTGGTCAGCAGAAAGGGATCAACACGAAAATGCGTCAGTACCGTAACTTCGGGATGCCTAATCCTGAAGGATACCGTAAAGCACTTCGCCTGATGAAGCTGGCGGAGAAATTCAATAAGCCCATCGTTACCTTCATCGACACACCAGGAGCTTTTCCGGGACTGGAAGCAGAGGAGCGCGGACAAGGGGAAGCCATCGCACGCAACATCTATGAAATGATGCGTTTGAAAGTACCTGTGATTTGTATCATCATCGGAGAAGGTGCGTCCGGAGGTGCTCTTGGAATAGGTGTTGGTGACAAAGTGGTGATGCTTGAAAATACCTGGTATTCCGTGATCTCGCCTGAATCTTGTTCTTCTATTTTATGGAGATCCTGGGATTTCAAGGAGAAAGCTGCAGACGCATTGAAATTGACATCACAGGACATGAAAAAGAATGGACTCGTTGACGATGTAATCAAGGAACCATTAAGTGGTGCACACCGTGAACAAGAAGAGATTTTTCAAACTGTTAAAAAAGCCATCAAAAAGTATTTGAAAGAGTTGGATCCTATAAATCCTTCTGAACGCATCAACCAACGCATCGAAAAGTTTAACAGCATGGGTGTCTGGAAATAATATCCGGAATTTATCATCCATTTATCTATAATTCAACGGCTGCTGCTGAACAAATAGTATTTTCTTTAAATTTGAGGCCTTAAGGGTCATCTATGTACAAACCGTTTCAACTCGTCTCATTCAGGAATGCGCTTTTTCTTGTAATGCTCGCTTTTACTGCTACTTCCTTTGGGCAAACAAAACTTGTTCGGGGTAAATTCATCGACCAGAGAACAAAACGTCCGATCGAGGAGATGGAGGTTTCCATAAAAAACCTGGCGTCTGGAAAAGTTTTCACTGTAGAAACGAATGATGAGGGGATCTTCGAGTTTCACAATATTCCTTTCGGGAAGAATAAATTGATGATTTCTGACAAGGATTACACGCTACAATCCTACAATCTTGAGCTTATCGAAGGTACGCACGACGAAAGTTACAACTATGATCTGGAAAATCCCTTCACCGCTTCACTAAAAGTATCATGGTTATTGAATTGGGGCGATCGTGTGATGAAAGATTCCTCGGGTAAAACATACATTAAAGAACATTATTGGTCTCACTTAACCGGAAAGATCCTTCTTACTATCTACGGCTTGTGTTTGTTACTTGTTTTCTTCTATTCTGTTTTGCAGCTCTCATTGGCCATTGCATATGTACAAAGCAAGAAACGAAAATCAGCAGAGTTCAAACCGGTTTATGACCCCGCTAATACCCCCAAAGTAACGATTCAGCTTCCTATGTTCAATGAACTATATGTTGCTGAACGCATCATTGAAACATGCGCGGCATTTGACTACCCCGGAGATAAGCTTCAGATCCAGGTGTTGGATGACTCAACAGATGAAACCAAGGATGTGATCGCAAATAAAGTAGCAGAAATTGCGGCGCGAGGCGTAAATATCCAACACATTCATCGCGTGGATCGTACCGGATACAAGGCAGGAGCTTTAGACGCCGCTATGGATCGTGTTGAAGGTGAGTTTATTGCCATTTTTGATGCAGATTTCATTCCGGATCCTGACTTTTTGATCAAAACCATGCCTTACTTTAGTGATTCCAATATTGGAGTTGTGCAAACACGCTGGGGACACATCAATAAATCCTATTCGATCCTAACGGAATTACAGGCATTTGGACTAAATGGTCACTTTGCCATCGAGCAAGGTGGACGAAACGCTGCTGGTCATTACATCAACTTCAACGGAACCGGTGGAATCTGGAGAAAAAAATGCATCGAGGACGCAGGTGGTTGGGAGCATGATACGCTTACCGAAGATCTTGACCTTAGCTATCGCGCTCAGATTAAAGGATGGAAATTCAAATACCTTGAAGACGTTATTGCTCCGGCTGAATTACCAATTACAATGTCTGCTTTGAAGAGTCAGCAGCATCGCTGGATGAAAGGCGGCGCGGAATGTTTCGTTAAAATGTGGCGAACACTTTTGAAGGCCAAAGGAGTGAAACTTTCAGATCGTGTGCATGGGTTGTCGCATTTATTCAATTCGACCGTATTCTTCTTTATCTTGGTGATTTCGATCCTAAGTTTGTTCGTACTTCATGTCAAAGATTCTTTCTCTGACCTGAACTACATTCTGCAATACATGGGAGTATTCATTATCAGCACCCTATTTCTGATGTTTTATTATTGGCAATCGTATAGGGATAAGACGGAGAATAAACTGGGTTCTTTTTTTCGGTTTATAGGTCGATTTTTCCAGTTCCTGGTTGTGTCTATGGGATTATCATTGAGCAATACAGTAGCTGTAATCGAAGGATATCTGGGAATTAAAAGTTCGTTTGTACGCACGCCTAAATTCAACGTATCGAAAAAGAGTGAGTTCAAAGGAAATAAATACGACAAGAAGAGCCTTTCGATCATCAACATCGCTGAAGGTGTGCTAATGGTAGTTTTTGGATTCACAGCGATCAATCGTGGAATCTATGGGGACCTAGGAATGGCACCGTTCCATGTAATGCTATCTATCGGATATGGTGTAATCTTCTTCTCTACGCTGAAAGAAATACGTATAGCAAACGCAGCGAATTAAAGTCAACTTTTCTCCTTTTAAAGGATCTTAAAGTAGACTTCCTGTGCTGTTACATACAGTTGAAGTTAACATACATCTTTGCCGTCATTTTCATTCTACATCCTATTCACCGATTAACTCCCATTTGCTTAATCGTCAACGAACAAAAATCACTTAAGAATCAGATCCATTTCTTCGTTTTTCATTTTGAGGAACAGGATCATAACCATGGCCTCCGCCAGGAAGACAAGATGCAATTCGCTTGGCACCAAGCCATAATCCTTTAAATGGCCCCCAAATGCGCAACGCTTCGATCATGAAAGAAGAACAAGATGGAGTATACCTGCACGTAGGAGGAAAGATTGGGGAAATAAACCACTGATAGATCTTTACTAGAAAGATGAGTGGAAAAGAAAGGATCCTGAGAATGTAGATCATATGCAAAGGTACGTTTACACAGCGAATTGTGAGTAACTAAAGTGTTAAAACCAGTTTGAATCTTGCCTGAAAGAGGACGATTAGCTAATTTTATACTTCCCGTACAAACTGTTTCCAATTGCGCCCTGCAGGACTAATATTCCTTTTGTTAACCGCTTTTTATTTGAAAGCACAGCCTTTTAATTCATGGGAACAAGAAAAAATTGAAGTACATAATTCAGAGTCCGTCAGCACTATACTTCATGCTTCATCTATATTCGAGGAGCGCTGGGATATGCTGCCTCAACCACAATTCTGGATGCAAATAATGCAATTATCCCCAGATTCCTGTCTAATCAATGTGGCTTCCACACGACAGGTTATGGTAAAAATGGCTCTGAAAGACTGGAATCGACAAACTGAGATCCAAAAATCGCTCTTCAGAGATAGTTTAAGACAATTATTTGGGCTGGAAGGAACTGAACGGATCAACGTAACAACGGGGAAAAATAATTTTTATAAATTCAGAGAAGTCTATCCTACACTAACAAAAGGCGTAGAGGCCTTTGAAAAAAATGGCGTAGACCCCTGGTACGCCCAAGCCATATTGTTGATTGAAAGTCCTGGTCAATTGGCAAAATCAGTTACCGGAGCATACGGTGCTTTTCAACTCATGCCAGGGGTTGCTCGCGCTCAGGGTTTAATTGTGAATGACGTTGCGGATGAACGAAAAAACTTTGATCGTTCGGCCTATGCGGCGTCAAGGTTGATTAAGCGTATATGTATTCCACAAGCAAAAAAGATTCTCGCTACTCACGGCTTGAACTATGATGAAAATGATCTATGGTTCCGTCTGTTCGTTTTACATATTTACCATGCAGGTGCAGGAAATGTAAGTGCTGTAGTGTCTAAAATAAACCCTGTGAAAGGAGATCAGGATCTCATCACTCAAATGTGGCAAACCTCAGCCGGAGGATTCGGAAACAATTCACAGAATTACACACAATTAGCTTTAGCAGCACAGTTAATTCTCCATAACATGATTTATGAACATTGTGAGGAGATTTTCGATTGCGCCACATTTTATTAAAAACTGCCGCGTGTTCAATTGAACTGTAAGGACGTTTTCCGTTTCCTTATATGTACATAGGACTTTACCTCTTAACTCGCTAAGCCCCCCCGATCTTCTCCTCCAGTTCTTTGAACAGCATATCTACAACCTGCTTAAGCATATTGGCGTCATTCTTTTTAGCTTTAATTCTGAGTGTAGAACCCTCATTATCCATTTCAAAATAGACATACTTCACGAGATAAATGAGCTTTTGCTCATTCTCGAATTCAAATGAACTAAGATCCACACCATCCAAATTAACAAAGAGATGAATCCCCTTGGTTCCAAAATTATTACACCCTTCAAACAATTGTAATTTTACCTCTGAGGAGGCCGCATAAGCCTTGTTGCTCGAAACCCAAAGTCCTTTCTTGTCCAGTTTCACTTCCTGCATACCCATCGCATCGAGGAATAGTTTACCTTCTTCAGCTATCGTTTTGCCTTGCTTTCCAAGGCCGACAAAAAAGTTGAAATCCGACATTCCTTCCACCATCTTTGGCGCACCAACCAACACGGCTCCCAATTCGCCTGTCAGTAAATTGCGGAGCATGTCTTTTCCTCCCATAGCTATCATCATGGCCGCAGGACCGCCGGCAGATTCTCCCAATTTCTTCAAGGTATTCGGAAAATAGGTCTCGAGAAAATCCTGTAACTTGTGCATGTCCATATTCATGGAAAAACCAACCATTGGTTTACCGCCACCAAGTCTTTTTACAATACCCGCTCCCTCGTCAGAACGCAGGAACATCTTTTCAATCAGCGCATTTGAAAACAGATTTTTGGTATTCATCACCACCTGACCTGCTTCAAAATTCAAGGTGGTCATCACGTAAGAATCATCTACAATTTCATCTATTTGCTTTTGTTTATCCAAAGACAACTTTTTAAGCTCTGTATTGGAGGTCTGATACATATTCCTCATACTAATACCCGCTACAAGATCGGCTTCTTCTTCTAAAATTTCTTCGATACGACCCTCAGCAAGTTGCTTTTGAGAATCATCAAAGGCTTTTTTCAGTAGCGATTTCCCGTCATACCTTCCTTTTTTGGAAATGATCACCGTTAGGTTATTTTTAGTTCCAAATGAAATTTCTCCCTCCTGAAAGAAATGTATTCCATTTTCCTCTTCCACGTCATACCCCTGTTGCGCGATCTTTGCCGCCAACGTATCCGGATCTGCGGTTTCAATGAATGCATATACCGAGGATGGCGTGCCGTCTTCCAAAAAAGGACCTTCAAGAGCAAAATGGATCGGTGTTTCCATATTGACAGCCCCATTGAGCTCACTGATGTAGCCTCCAAGAATCACCCCAAACTTTGGTATTTTCTTGTATTCTGCTTTTTTAAGCAACGTATTCAGATCAAGCTTCCCAAAGGTAACTACCGTAGGATTGGATTGAACAAAGGCAGAAAGGTATTCTCCAGGCGTTCGACTGTCCTTACTGTTCTCACACGAAAAAAGTATATACGCACCTGCAACTATGAAAAGGATCTTTCTCATAAAAATAAATTTAACCAAAAATATAATTTATCACATCCTATGATCAATCATAAAATGTACCACTATCACTAACTTTGTTAAATGCACATGATCGAACCGTTTTATGGATGGCGTAGCTATTATGTTGCGTCGGAAGATGAACTATCGCCATTCTATAAACGGGTGTATAGTGAGTTTGAATTCAGTAACAAGATCTATAATTTCTACATCCACCCTCAGTGGGATCAGTTTGGTTCGTCCACCCTATTCATGAAGATCCTTTTTGTGGATTATGAAGACCGTTTTGCAATTATCGAATTGATTGGCGAATGGAATGATGCGATTGAGAACGATATTATGCTTCTTAAAAGAGACATCGTAGAGCCCATTATGAAGCTAGGTATAGACAAATTTATTCTTATTGGTGAGAACGTACTCAACTTTCATTATTCAGACGATTGCTACTACGAAGAATGGTTTGATGATGTCGAAGATGGGTGGATTGCCATGGTGAATTTTCACGAACACGTGCTTAGTGAATTCGAGCGTATCCACATTGATCACTATTTCGTAATGGGAGGGGAACTAGAAGAAATTGAATGGAGAACCTATACCCCCTATCAGTTATATCAAAAAGTGCAGGGTCTAGTCCTAAAGAGACTAAGCTGAAAACGGTGATCAATTGCTTATTTGCAACTTAGCAGAGAGCGCATTGTTATTAACCAACAGATGCACTATATATAAACCGCTTTTGAGGTCGGCAGGTAGCTTTACTTTGTGGGTATTCTCACCTGGCATGGCCAATCCGATCTCGCTGTAAAATACGCTCCGTCCACTCATATCCAAAAAGTTGAGCGTCATTTCACCAGAGTTTAACGAAGCAAAGTTCAAAACAAGCGCTCTGTTGATGGCATCATAAGCAACTTTCATACCTGTCAAAGGTGATGTTATCTCTTTCACACTATTCGTGCCTTGCGCAGTGATTACATGTTGTGAAAGATAGATTTGGTCCCCACCACTACTTCCATTATTATTAGTTTTCGCTGTTGCTACGTAAAAGGTTATACTACCAAGATCCGATGCCGGAGCCTTCCACAACCAATTCCATTTAAGTTTATCTCCCGTATTGCTAGAGCTTGCGTGGTTCGCATATTTTCTAGTTGTGCCGCTTATAACTGTATTTGTTCCTTTAGTAAAGTCTCCCGCCATTGTGTTTAATGACGTAAGAGCAGTTGCCTGAAAACCTTTCTTAACCGGGTTGGATAACATCTCCAGTGAAACGGTGTACGTGGTGCCGGGAATGTAACTTGTCACAGGTGTGGTTCCATTCAACACAGTGAAAACATTCTCACCACTCCCGTCAAAAGAAGTCCCGGAATGACAACCCGTGCATTTCCCTTCTCCAGGTGCACCTGTTCTGCCTGTAGGGGAACCGCTACTATTACGCAGCTGAGCAGAATGGAAACGCGTGAGGTAAACAGAGGAGGAGTTTTGAAGCGACAAGCCCACTAACGCAAGAACAAACAGTGTAAGGATGAATGTTTTTTTCATTCGTATTTATTTTACGATCAATTATTCTTTTTTCCCTGAGCAATCCAACAAGAAAACTGGGTTATAAGGCTGTCATTCAGTGCAGGGCCACCCAAGGGCATGAGCTCGGCTCCTTCACCTGTTAAAGACTTCATAATATGAGTTGCATGAAAAGCAATGTTTTCATGAGTGATCAAAACCGGAGAACTTCCTCCCGAACCATGACATGAAATGCAATTATTATCAATCATTGGTCTGATCTGTGCAGAAAAAGAAATGACTTTGTTCGATTCGCAAGATGCTGATAATTGGTCCTTTCTGCAAGATTCCAGAGAAAAAAACATAGCAGAGCAAAGAGTTAAGATAGCGAGTTTCTTCATCATTTTATCTGATAAAAATAGATTTGATTGCATACCATATGACAAATGGAAAAAAATGCATTGTCATAGCGTACGTAGGAAAAATGACGGTCAGGTATTCATCAAAATCTAAAGGCAACGTGAACGTCATGGGAGAAATCAGACTGGCGAATATGACTAGGGCAAAAAGAAGATTGAAAATGATTTCCCCATATTTTGGAATTAATTTCAAAGATAAAAAGTGACCAAGAGAGGCCAGTACAGTGCCGAACAGACAAGCACCGAATAAGTTGATCGTTGAAATAATCTTTGAAAAATCATACATGAATTCATCCTTCAACACATTGTAATAAACAAAACATGTCAAACCTGAAAGAATTCCGGCTGCAATACCATGAAACAAATGCTTTTTGAACATACCCACAAGGTTTAGTTTTTGCTAACAGGTAACGTGTAAGTAATGTTCATTATATCCGGAACCGCGTCACTTTTACTTCCGACTTTAAAATCCGCTCTATTCACAGAGAATGAACCTGAAAATGCAAGGTCCGTTCCATTTTTGGTGACTTTTACGGGAATTTTTTTCTCCTTTGAGATTCCTTTAATCGTAAGTGAACCCAGTATGTTAAATCCTTCAGAGGACTTTTCGATTTTACTAGAAACAAACTTTATATCAGGATATTTATCAGCATTGAACCACTCTTCCGTTTGGGCTTTCTTGTTCATCATTCCATTTCCCGTACTAATGGACGAAACGGGAATTAAAAGACTGAACTTCGAGGTAGCCAGGTCATCCTCATCAAATGAAACGGTTCCCTTCAAGACTTTAAATACCCCTGACGGATGTTTACTTTTAAATTCAATGTTGTAACCCGTTTTGATGGAGTAAGCCGGTGCGGTTAACGACATCGCTGCTGAGATCATCAAAATTGATCCTGCTATCACCGGATAGGTAAATCTTCTCATTTTTTATGTTTTGTTTTATTCACTTTCAAATTTCCTGCCAATACAGAATCCCAATCTAAACTGACCTTTCGACCACTGTTCGAAAGTGTACGGAATAAACTGCGATTCAACAAACCCTCTTGAATTCGTTAAATTGATCGTGAAATTGTGTCCAAAAGTCACCCATTCGATCGCTACCCCGAGGCTATTTGTATTTTGCTGGCGCACATCATCATCATGAAAATTTTGATAATATTCTACCAGGATCGCCAAGGTCTTTGAAATTGGAAAACTGAATGCGCCACCCAAAGCGAAAAGCGTATTTAAATCATCTTTTCCAACGAAATTTCTATGAACGAGCGATGGTATTAA
>JBIITO010000095.1:0-8712 GCA_044340465.1 Crocinitomicaceae bacterium
TTGGTAGAATCCTTCAAATCTACCCTGGATGAGGTGCGTGAGGCAGATCTTTTAGTACATGTGATCGATATCTCACACCCCAATTTTGAAGATCACTATCAGGTAGTGAATGAAACGCTGCAGGAACTGGAAAAAAAGGAGAAACCCACCATTCTGGTGTTCAATAAGATCGATGCTTATCATCCTACGGATGAGTATGGCGAACCGGTAACATGCACCATAGAGGAGTTAAAACGCACATGGATGTCTAAGCTGAATAACACCAAATGTGTTTTCATTTCTGCTACTGACAAGGAAAACATCGAAGAACTCAAACAAACGATCTACACCGAGGTAAAAGAGATCTTTAAGGTCCGTTATCCTTACAATAATTTCTTGTATTGATAGGTTTTACCAATTAGAATATTGTTTACCGGCCTCTCCAAATGATAAAGGATAACACATCTGAAATTAAAATTTAGGGGAAAACGGATCAAACTGATTTAATTTGCGAATTTTGGTCTGCAAATATCAAGCTATGGAACAAACACAACAATTCATTGCCGACAATAAAGAGCGTTTTTTGAACGAATTGATTGATCTTTTGAGAATCCCTTCTGTTTCGGCAGATCCTAGTTATGCCAACGAAGTACGCAAAACAGCAGTAAGTATTGCTTCGCATCTTACCTCAATTGGTTTGGATGCGGTTGAGATTTGTGAAACTGGTGGCCACCCTTTGGTATACGGTGAAAAAATTCTTTCGAAAGATTTGCCTACCGTACTCGTTTATGGTCATTACGATGTTCAGCCTGCGGATCCTGTAGAACTTTGGCATTCACCGCCCTTTGAGCCGGTTGTAAAGAAAACGGATATTCATCCGGAGGGTGCCGTCTTCGCCAGAGGAGCCTGCGATGATAAGGGTCAGATGTTCATGCATGTCAAAGCTGTAGAAGCGCTTCTTAAAACGAACGAATTACCCTGTAATGTGAAGTTCATGATTGAGGGAGAGGAAGAAGTGGGTAGTGATAATTTGGGTAGCTTCGTTGCCAATAATAAAGAGCGATTGAAAGCAGATGTTATACTGGTTTCGGATACTGGAATGATCGCTAACGATTGTCCTTCGATCACGACAGGTTTAAGAGGATTGAGCTATTTGGAGGTAGAGTTGACAGGTCCGAATCGCGATCTTCACTCGGGTCTTTATGGGGGTTGTGTGGCTAATCCAATAAACATCCTGGCGAAGTTGATTGCTTCTCTTCATGATGAGAATAATCATATTACCATTCCTGGTTTTTATGACAAGGTAGTTGAACTTTCTTCTGGTGAACGCGCAGAGATGGCTAAAGCTCCCTTTTCGCACGAGGCCTATTGCAAAGCTCTCGATTTGAATGATGTCCATGGCGAAGTGGGGTATTCCACTCCAGAACGAGGGTCTATTCGTCCAACCTTGGATGTAAATGGTATTTGGGGAGGTTACACGGGAGAAGGAGCTAAAACAGTAATTCCTTCAAAAGCGTACGCCAAGATATCCATGCGTTTGGTACCCAACCAAATACCAGATGATATAACGGAATTATTTATCAAACATTTTAGGGCTATTGCACCGAAAGGTGTACGAGTGAATATAACACCTTATCATGGAGGTGAAGCGGCGGTAACGCCTATCGATTCTATTGCATATAAAGCGGCATCGAAAGCATACGAGCAGACATTCGGAAAACCACCAATTCCGGTTAGAAGTGGCGGAAGTATACCAATTGTAGCGATGTTCGAAAAGGAACTTGGACTAAAAACAATGCTGATGGGCTTTGGTCTTGACAGTGATGCGATCCATTCGCCGAATGAACATTACGGTTTGTTCAACTATTATCGAGGTATTGAAACCATTCCGTATTTCTACAAGTATTACACGGAATTAATGACCCCTTGATACGGTATTTGATCCTCAGCCTGAGTCTTTCCTTATTTCTGGTGTCATGCGCCGGATTCAAGTATCCGGAAGTACGTTCCATGAACGGTGTGAAAATGCTTAAAATGGATGGCCGGGAAATTACGATAGAGGTACGGGCCGTTGTGCATAATCCCAATGGATTTTCTTTGAAGGTGAAGCCGTCCAAAGTGCTGGTTTCCGCAGAAGAGCAATCTCTCGGAACGGTACAGTTGAATCAGAAGGTGAAACTGAAGAGGAAACAAACAGATACACTCGCTATTCCGTTGAACATCCATCTCGAGGATGGAGCTATGCTATCGATGTTTCGTTTGATGAACAAAGATTCGATACAGTTGCACATCACTGGAAAAGTAAAAGGTGGTATTAGTATACTTTCCAGAAAGCAAAATATTGATCTTGTACGCACAATTCCCGGAAAAATGCTGAAGTTCGGAATGGGAGGGAGGTAAGTTTCTAATCTTCCGTATACACCCTATGCACTCTTCGTGAGATCCCTGTCATCACTTCATAAGGAATAGTGTCCATTGCGGCGGCTAACTCTTCTATTGACTGGTTTTTCCCGAGGATCTCTACAGGTTCTCCTTCTTTGATTTGCAACGTCCCAATATCAACCAGGATCATATCCATACACACGCGACCCACAACCGGACAGGCCTTTCCTTGGACGAAAACCTTACCTTTTCCATTGCTCAATTCCCGCTTGAATCCGTCCGCATATCCGACAGGAACGATGGCTATGGTCACATCCTTTTCAGCAATAAAACTTCGGCTGTATCCTGCACTTTCACCCTTTTTTACTTTTTTGATCTGAGAAACTGCGCTATACCATGATAGTACAGACTGTAATTGCTTTTTGACGATCGGATTTCCCGAAATACCATACATCCCAATGCCTAAACGAACCATCTCAAAGGCGGCTTCCGGGAAATTGGAGATACCCTCTGAATTCAGAATATGTTTGTCGAAAGGATAATTCAGGTGCTTATCAAGTAATGACACGGCCTGTTGAAAACGGTTCAACTGATGCTCTGTGAAACGTTTGTCACGCCTGTTGTCCGAATCCGCAAGATGAGAATAGACAGAAGCAACTCTCACCTCAGGCTGGGCCTGAAGCATTTCCAACACATGTGTAAGTTCATTGAATTCAAAACCGAGACGTTTCATCCCTGTTTCGACTTTCAGATGGATCGGATAAGCACTTTTACCCTGAAGGATGAGTTCTTTGATGAACTGATCGAGCTGCGCAGCAGAAAAAATGGCTGGTTCAAGCCCGTAACGAATACATTCCTCAAAACTATCCTCATCGGCATTCATAACCAGGATCGGAAGGTTGATGCCTTGTTCACGTAATTCGATTCCTTCATCAGCATAGGCAACACCAAGGTAATCTATCCCTTGAAGAGCTAGGAAGGTAGCCAGTTTTTCAGCTCCTGAACCGTAGGATTGCGCTTTGACCATCACTAGCAGTTTGGTCTTTTGGGGCAACATGGATTTGAAGACGCTTAAATTGTTACGCAAGGCAGAAAGGTCGATCTCCAGATACGTTTTGTGCTTTTTCAAGCGAAATTGCAGAGCCACCTCCTGCATATTGGCTTTTCGGGTTCCTTTGAGAAGAATGACGGCATTTGTTGGGTCAACAGCGATCTTCTCTCCTGGAGCAATGATGATGTAATCGTCGGGCTGAAAACGTGTAATGACACTTTCCACCTCCTTTTTAAAGTGAGCGTGCTGTCCATCAATCCCTACGATCACGATCCTTCGCTTATTGGCTGAGATCTTTAGCTGATATTCAAGGGCATATTGAAGTGCATCCGGATCGAGGTTGTAAGTGTCATTGATGACTGTGCAACCTTTAATTCCTTCAAAAGTTTCGAGTCGCATCGCCGGACGCTCCAAATGTGCTAATTGGTCCAAAAGAATTTCTTTGTCAGAAATAAAATCAGATGCCACTGCGAGTGCGAGGGCACTGTTGGCAATACTGATCGGGTCAGAAAAGGGTAGTTTTTCCTGTATGACTGACGTTAGCTGAGCCTTGACAGCGGAGGCGTGAATGCGTTCTGATTGTGTGTGATTAAGAAGTATGCTTTCCGGTAGAAAAGTTTTTGTGGAGGAGGTGAACAAATCCAGTTTTTCCTGGAGATGCGCCTGCTTGGTGCTAAAATTCTCTTCATGACTTTTTCCAAATGAAGTAAATACCCCATATGTTGGTTGGATCATGTATTCCAGGCGCTTCATCTCTCCCGGATGCGAAATGCCCGCTTCGATCAATGCGATCTGGTGTTCGTCGCTCATCTCCAGTAATGACAGAGCTACCCCAAGCTGTGAATTATAGGATTTCGGACTGCGGATGACACGATATTGGACAGAAAGTAGCTGGTACAACCATTCTTTGACCGTTGTTTTTCCTGCAGAACCCGTAATCCCAATTACCGGATAATGAAATCGTTTACGATGAGCCGCTGCGAGTTCCTGTAAAGCAAACAATACATTTTCAACTACAAGGAATTGTGCTTCAGGGTAAGAGCTAGTGATTGCTGCATTCCGAACGACGAACAAACGCACACCATTTTCATAAGCTTGTCCGATAAAATCCTCACCGTTCCTGAATTCTCCGGGCAAGCCGAAAAACACCGTTTTATTACCTGAAAAGATCCTACGTGAATCGATGGCTACGGAATCAATCGTTCCTTCGATACTTGAGCCAACTGGCGTCGCACCTATGATCTCGCGGATGTTTGAGTATGAAAAATGAAGTTTCAATGTGCTATCTTGTTGTAGCACGAACGGCAAAGAGGTTGGTATTTTTCAATGGCTCCGACGAGCACTTGTCCCGTTTCTGTAACCGTTCGGTGCGAAAACTGAGCTAAATTACCACAAGAAACGCAAATAGCGTGCACTTTAGTCACGTATTCAGCGATGGCAAGAAGTGAAGGCATCGGACCAAAAGGTATACCTTTGTAATCCATGTCGAGTCCTGCGAGTATTACGCGCACTCCTTTTTTAGCCAGTACGTTGGAGACTTCCGAGATGCCTTCGTCAAAGAACTGCGCTTCATCAACCGCTACTATCTTTTCATTGGTCCAGACTTTCAGGATTTCCGAAGAATGATCAATCACTCGTGAGCTGAGGCTGCTTCCCTGATGGCTTACCACGTTTTCTTCGTGATAGCGGTCGTCAATTTTTGGCTTGAACAGCAGTAATTTCTGATTAGCGAATTCTGCCCGCTTTAGTCGTCGGATCAATTCTTCCGTTTTCCCGGAGAACATAGAGCCGCAAACAACCTCTATCCAACCGTTTTGTCTTCCTTCGCCAGGAAATTGCTCTAAGAACATGTGCTTCCGTTTAATGGTTTTCAACAATCATCAGAAGAGAAAAATAGTCTTTTTCGACGAACTGAGATCGCTTTGGTTTTGGTAACTTTACCATCAAAAGTCGTTGATTTGGCGTTTAACTCAAACACCACGTTAGCAACTCGAATCGAATGTTGAAAAATTGATCTGAAATAACCATGGCAAACCAACAAAAATTCACAGAAATACTGGAAGAACTTCAAACGCTTATCGCCCGTCTGAAAGCAGGGGATTTGCAACTTAGCGAGCTGGAATCCCTGGTTCTCAATGCGCGTGAACTTTACGAATTGTCATTGGTATTGCGCTATAAAGCCTATGAAAATCAGGTGCAGGGATCAGATGTAGTTGTAGAAAGTCCGGCTGTTGAATCAAAAATGAGTGAAATACCTGTTGCAGAGTTCGGAGCTGTTCAGGAAGAGACTGTTCAGCCTGCGATCGAATTCAGTTTGTTTGATGAGCCCGTTCAAACACCTACTTTCGAAAAAGAGGAACTGATCGAAGAAGATGTTTTCGAAGCACAGCAAAGTGCTACGGAACAAGAATTGGAGGAGGAGTCGGTTGAAGAACCGTATGTTCCTGTAACGGAAACGACGATCGTAACCGAAGAGTGGGTAGTGGAGCAAACACCTGTAGCCGAGAGTGATGAGTTTGTAAAACGTTTTTCATCGATTGATCCATCGTTGCAGCATCAGTTGACCATGTCACGTTTGGAAACGCTGATCGGTTCTTTTGGTTTGAACGAGCGCCTTCAGTTCATCAACGAATTGTTTGACGGTTCAAGTGAAGCTTTTTCGGATGCGATCAAAGCCATCGATGCACAATCGGATGAGCAGGCAGCGTTGCGTAAAGCATCGAATCTTGCGGTGCAATTCAACTGGGATCGGGATAGCGAGACTGTTGAAGAATTTGTGCTAAAGATCAAGCGTCGCTATGCCTAAGGGCATTCGCATCCTGGCGATCACCTTTTTATGGAGCTTTTACGGCTGGTCACAAAACGAACTCCCTACGGCTTATGCGCGTTCAGTTGCTGAAAAACTTTGTTTACCGGAATTTCATGGCAGAGGCTATGTGAAGAAAGGCGACTCGATTGCCTCTGCTTTTCTCGCAGATGAATTCAAGAAGATTGGTTTAAAACCGTTAATTAACTCTTATTATCAGGAGTTTACACATGATGTGAATACTTTTCCGGGAGAAATGACGGTTATCTCGGAGGGAGATACGCTGATGCCAGGAGTAGATTACCTAGTGGATCCTTCCTGTCCTTCCGTCAAACTGGTTTTTCGTTTCAAACGAATTTCACCTGCAGAAGCTACACAAAAAGCACTGCTTCAAAAGGCGGTGTCAGAAGTGGTGAATAGCGGAAAGATCAATGCCTTTTTACTTGATCTAAGAACAGTTTCAGCCGATACATTAAAATTGTTGAATGGTGTGCCTGAAATGCTCGCTTCTTTTGCGCACACAGTTGTTTGGTCGAACCAGAAATTGACATGGTCGGTAGCTCCGGAGCAATTATCTTATCCGTTGCTTCATATCGCGGCTAAGGTGCCTTTGAACAAAGAGATTACGGTTGACATTGAGGCATTACGAATTAAATCTTATGCTTCGAGAAATGTCATTGGCTATTTGCCTGCATACAGAAAGACAAAACGAACTATAATCCTCTCCGCACACTACGATCATTTGGGAAGAATGGGTAAAGACACCTATTTTCCGGGAGCAAATGATAATGCCAGTGGCACGGCTACCTTACTTTGTATAGCGAAAGAACTCGCAAAAGCAAAGCGCAAAGTGAATTATGTATTCATCGCCTTCGCAGGAGAGGAAGCAGGATTGATAGGGTCACATTTTTTCACAGAAAACCCATTGGTTCCTTTAAAAAGAATCCGTTTTCTCTTGAATCTCGATATCATGGGCAGTGGGGAAGAGGGTATTACGGTGGTGAATGCTACGAAACACCCAGACGAATTTCAGTTGCTTCAGAAAATCAACATGGAAGATAACTACCTCTCACAGATCAAATCGCGAGGTCCGGCAGCCAACTCAGATCATTACTGGTTTTCCGAAAAAGGTGTTCCCGCGTTTTTCATCTACACGATGGGCCCAAACAAGAACTACCACGACATTCATGATACCTATCAGAACCTCACTTTTGCCGAAACCAGTGATCTGATTCAATTGATCACCGTTTTTTTAGCTGACTTGTGAGCTCACAATTCCTCCTCCCCCTCGTGATCTGGATACATTCCGACCACGGTCGGAACACTCGAATTGACCAGGGACGTATCGCATTGAAAGCCTGCCGTCAGTCCGAGTAGCGACTTGTGCTGAGCCAGCCGTAGCAAGCATACCGCATCGCCGTCAACAAGCCTTTGGCGGCCGATGGAGGACAGGCAGCAGGCGCGGAGGTGATTATAAAGCGTGTATCGTCCTAAAATCTTAAATTCTAAACCCTATCTTTGCACTTCAAAAAAACAACTATGAGTTTAATGACCGTTGGAAGTGTGGCTTTTGATGCCATCGAGACACCTTTTGGAAAAACAGATAAGATCATCGGAGGTGCAGGAACCTTCATCGCCCTTTCTTCTTCGAATTTTGTGAAAGAACAGAAGATTATCTCCGTCGTTGGGGACGATTTTCCACAATCGATGTTGGACACACTCACCTCCAGAGGAGTTGATTTGACCGGTTTACAGATCAAAAAGGGAGAAAAGACCTTCTTCTGGTCAGGGCGCTACCACAACGACATGAATTCACGTGATACGTTAGTTACAGAACTCAACGTTCTGGAGCATTTCGATCCGATCATCCCAGAAAGTAGTCAGGGAGTAGAATTCCTGATGCTCGGTAATCTAACTCCAACGGTACAGCGAACAGTGATCGAGCGACTACATGTACGTCCGAAACTCATCGCTATGGATACCATGAACTTCTGGATGGATATCATGATGGATGAATTGAAGAAGACCCTGAAAATGATCGATTTACTTATCATCAACGACGAGGAGGCGCGTCAGCTCTCAGGGGAATATTCTCTTAGAAAAGCATCGAAAGTGATCCGTGAAATGGGGCCGAAATACCTGATCATCAAGAAAGGGGAACACGGGGCTTTATTGTTCTTTGAGGATCAGATCTTCTCTGCTCCGGCCTTGCCACTGGAAGAAGTTTTCGATCCAACGGGCGCCGGAGATACCTTTGCAGGGGGATTTATCGGTTACCTTGCCTCTACCGGAGAAGTGACATTTGAGAATATGAAACGTGCGATCATTGCTGGTTCGGCACTGGCATCCTTCAGCGTGGAGAAGTTCGGAACAGAAAGATTACTTGAAATTTCACAAAAAGATATTGAACAACGTATCGATGAATTCGTTTCATTAACGAACTTTGATATGGTTCAAACTGTCTGAATTATGGAACAAACGGATCTTCTCAACG
>JBIITO010000096.1:0-8683 GCA_044340465.1 Crocinitomicaceae bacterium
TCCTTTATTCGATTCGTCCAGCGAACGAACAAAATATACAGTAGTACTATCACTTGAAAAAACAGGCATACTTTCAATTTTTTCAGTATTTACTGTTCCCTTAAGTTTTTCAACTGACTCAAAATCCCAAATCTGAGCTGACGTAGAAAAGCAGAAACAAAGGGAAATAAAAAGAACGAAGAGTGTGTTCATACTAAATGTTTTGTGAATAAATTATCTTCCCAGCATCAAGCCAAGAACAATCTCATGGCCGCCTGAGGAAACCTCATTGAATCTTGAAATGGAATAATCGTAAGAATATCCGAATTTAAATCGCTCACTAACATTTAATCCAATCATTGGGATAATTGCATCATTATGTCGGTAAGAAATACCACTCCAAAGCCATTCTTTATACTCCAACAGCACCGATCCTTCAATGGAAATGGGAGCAGGCGACATAAGTTTGATAAGTACAGCGGGCATGACCATCAAATTCTCATTAATTTTCAGTTTTAAACCATAAGTTGCATTGAAATGTAATTGAGTATTGAAATTGGCAGTACCTGTTCCGAACTCAACAAGATCTCTTGTAAGATTATCGGCTGCCAAGCCAAAGAACATCTTTTTTGAATACAGATACATACCGGTCCCAACATCAAGCATCATTTTGGATGAACCGTTGGCAACATATGCGTCATATTCCTTATCACCACCAGAGTAGCTCAAAGAGGGATCAACTGTATTCAACACTACTGCTTTATTCTGTAAAAAGGTGTGATTTGACAATCCTGCCTTTGCTCCAAAGGATAAATTAATATTTTTTGAGATCGGCAAATGAATCGCGTAAGTGGCATTGAAACTCATTCTACGAAACGCACCGTATTGATCAGCAATGAGCTGACCTCCCAATGCATGCTTTAGCTGTCCGGTTTTAATTTCAGGATTTTTCACCGGTCCACTCCCCGTGCGAAATGCCGGATTGTAGCGAACTCTATTGCGCTTTCCTAAAACGAAAGTGCCGCTTAAATAGGATGTTTTAGGGCTATCATCAAAACCCAACCATTGCCATCGCCCTCCAATCGTGATGTCTAAAAAATCGTATACACCAGCAGCTGCTGGATTCACCATAAACTGATTTCTCAAATATTGACTGTACTGCGGATTTTGCTGTCCAATTGAATATTGGCAGAAAAACAGTAATGTAACAGTGAGTAGTTTCTTCATACGTTCCTAAAGTTTTCCGGCTATCAGGCCTGCGATTGCAAGCGAATGAAACAGTGGAAAAAGCTTTGCTAATTTACGAATGTTTAACAAATCAACAAACTGAATTTACTAAATGATAGGTCAAACCTGTTTAAATTTCTCATCACTTCGAATGTCGATATTATCTAAATCAATGTAATCATAGATTTTATTATCAAACAAAAGAAAACGAATTAACAGTTAACGTATTAAACAAAAACGAATAATCATTAAAGAACAATTTTTCTTAGGAATAGAACAACCATAAATACCTTACGGCACAAACAACGAAATAATCAACCGAGCACTTAATTTGAATTCATCATTAAACTAATTGCTCGTTTCACACACACCAAAACTATTTTATCTTTGAAGAACAAATTTTTATCTCATGTCTAACTTTCATTTTTCTGTTCGGGAACGCTTCATGCGATACGTTCAGATAGATACTGAAACAGACCCGATCTCAAGTAGTTTTCCATCTTCTGAGAAGCAACTGGATCTTGCCCGTGTACTTTTGAAAGAACTTCAGGCCTTGGGATTAGAAGCTGTTGAAATGGACGAATGGGGGTGTGTTTTTGCGACGATTCCCTCGAATTCTGAAAACACAGATTTACCCACCATTTGTTTTTGCTCACACATGGACACTTCACCGGATTGTAGTGGAAAAAATGTGAAACCTATCATACATAGAAACTACGATGGATCTCCTATTATTCTTCCAGACGACCTTTCACAGATTATTACTGTGCAACAACATCCATATCTGAAAGAAAAATTAGGTGACGATATCATCACCGCAAGCGGAAAAACACTTTTGGGTGCAGATAACAAAGCAGGAGTGGCCATCATTATGGATCTTGCTCAACAATTAATGGCGCATCCGGAAGTAAAACACGGAACAATTCGGATTCTTTTTACGCCAGGCGAAGAGGTGGGACGAGGTGTAGAGAAACTGGATATGACAAAGGTAGAAGCGGATTTCGGCTATACTCTGGATGGAGGTAAATTGGGAGATATTGAGGACGAGAGCTTTTCCGAAAATGCCATGAAAATTACCATTGAAGGAATCAGCGCACATCCTGGACATGCTAAGGGAAAAATGGTCAATGCAATGAAAGTTGCAGGAGAAATCCTAGCTAGCCTCCCCAAAAACGAATGGTGTCCGGAAAGCACTTCAGAAAGACAAGGTTTTGTGCATCCCGTATCAATGAAAGGTGAAGTTGAAAAAGCAGAGATTCAATTTATTGTGCGCGATCATGAAACCTCAAAACTCACAAAACATGAAGATCGCTTGCGTAAAATTGTAAAGGAAATACTTGAAAAATTCCCTGGAGCAACTGCCTCTCTGGAAGTGACAGAGCAATATAGAAACATGAAGGAAATCCTAAAAGAAGTTCCTTTTGTGACCGAATATGCCATACAAGCCATGAAAAATGCTGGAATCATACCTCAACCTGATATTATTCGTGGAGGGACAGATCGTTCAAAACTTTCATTCATGGGTCTTCCCTGCCCGAATATCTTTACAGGAGAAATGGCTATTCATTCAAAACACGAATATGTATCAGTTCAGGATATGCAAAAGGCTGTTTTAACATTGATCGAATTGGTTCAACTTTGGGAAAAACATAAGTAAATGGATCACAAACTGGTCATAAAGAATATAAAGGAAGGTCGATTTGAGAAGATCTATTTCCTGCATGGAGAGGAACCCTATTTCATTGATCAGATCACGGACGCGATCATAGAACATGCCATGGAGGAACATGAACGCGACTTCAATCAAGTAATCCTGTACGGAAAAGAAGCGGAACCACTGAGCCTGATCTCTGAACTCAAAGGATACCCGATGATGGGACAACGGAAACTAGTAGTCTTAAAAGAAGCGCAAGAGTTCAAGCAACTAGACCAACTGGAAGCCTATTGCGAAGCACCATTGGACACAACGGTTTTTGTGATCTGTTACAAATACAAAACCTACGATTCCCGCAAAAAGATCATCAAGTCAACAACAAAAAACGGCCTAATCTTCAAATCCGAAAAGATAAAGGAATACCTAATGAGCGACTGGGTACAATCACAAGTAAAATCAGCCGGATACACTATTTCATCTAAAGCGTGTATGCTGCTTATTGAGTCCGTTGGAAATGACCTAAGCAGAATTGTAAATGAGATCGAAAAATTGTCGATCATCCTTGAAAAAGGCACCTCTATTAATGACGTTCATATTGAAGAAAATATCGGAATTTCAAAGGATTACAATGTTTTTGAATTGACTAATGCTATCGCACAACGTGATCTGTTAAAAGCATTGAAAATACTTAATTATTTTGAACACAATCCAAAAGCCACCGACATGGTGGTTGTAGTGGCCAACCTCTTTAAATTCTTCACACAACTGATGCGTATTCATTTTCTTCCTAATAAATCAAAGGAGGCCGTGGCAAATAGACTAAAAGTGCATCCTTTTGTGGCAGGTGAACTGATTAATGCCTCGCGTAATTTCAATCCGAAAGTATTGGCACGAAATGTAGAATTACTTTACGATTACGATCTCAAATCAAAAGGAGTTGGTAGTACCGGAGCTGTGACCCAGGGTGATCTAATGCGTGAGATGGTCTTTCAATTTATGAACTGATGGCTTCTTTTTATGATCCACGCATTCAAGTTTCGGATAAGACATTTCAGTTGTCCGAAGCGGAATCTAAACATATTTGCAGGGTATTAAGACTGAAAGAAAATGACACTATAGAAATACTCGATGGCAAGGGCCGTCTGTTCTCGTGCAGAATTGCAGTAGCTGACCCGAAAAAATGTGTGGTAAAAGTGCACTCTAACAAGGAAGATCAGCCTTCTCATTATGAATTGCACATAGCCATTTCCCCAACGAAAAACATGGATCGCATTGAATGGTTCGTTGAAAAAGCAACGGAGATTGGGATTACAGAGCTAAGCTTTATTTCTTGCAAGAATAGCGAGCGAACAAAAATCAACGAGGAGCGGATTGAACGTATCCTAACTGCCGCAATGAAACAATCAAAACGAACATTCTTGCCGAAAATGAATAGCCTTCAACCGTTTGATAAATTTATTACCAATCATAAGAACGGCCTGATAGCCTATTGTGGTGAACTTGAAAAAACGACAATTAAACATGCATTACAACCTGTAGATTGCCCTATTCTAATTGGACCAGAGGGAGATTTTCAAACACAGGAAATAACGCTTGCCTTGGAAAACGGTTATAAAACCATTACTTTAGGTGCAAATAGGCTAAGAACAGAGACCGCCGCTTTGGTGGCTTGTGTTCAAGGATCCTTAACTTTATCAGATAAAGGATGAAAGAACTGATTCTATCATTACTCCTGCTGTGCGTAAATGGTTTCGTTGTCGCACAGGGAACATATCAGCTAGGGGTGCTCAAATACAATGGTGGAGGTGACTATTATGCCAACCCAACAGCGCTGCCTAATTTGATTACTTTCTGCAATCAGAATCTCAATACCAATATTTCCAAAGATGTTCCTTACGTGGAAGTCGGTAGCGCGGACCTGTTTCTTTACCCTTTTGTACACATGACAGGACATGGAAACGTTGTTTTTTCTGCCACAGAAGCAGAAAATCTGAGAAATTACCTTTTATCCGGAGGATTCCTGCATATTGATGACAACTATGGAATGGATGAATTCATTCGTGTTGAACTGAAAAAAGTCTTTCCAAATAATGAATTGGTGGAACTACCTTTCAATCACCCGGTGTTTCACCAGAAATACAACTTCAATGGTCTACCTAAGATCCATGCACACGATGGAAAACGTCCTCAAGCATTTGGGATTATTAAAAATGGAAGACTTCTCTGTATATATACATACGAGACTGACTTGAGCGACGGTTGGGAAGATCCCCAAATTCACAACGATCCACCCGATAAACGTAAGGAAGCTTTACAAATGGGAGCCAATATTTTGATGTACGCCTTTATGAAATAAAACCAATGTTTCGAAGGATCCAAATAGCACTTTTGAGCCTAGTTTTGATTCCAGCTTCCCTTTCTGCGAAAGTAGTATTACCTGATATGTTCAGCGATTACATGGTACTACAACAAAACAGCTATGTTAAGATCTGGGGTATCGCCAAACCGAACAAATGCGTTAAAATCAAGGCCTCCTGGTCCGATAAGGAATATAAATACTGTACTAAAAAGGATGGTAGCTGGATCGTATCATTGAAAACACCTACAGGAAGTTTTACAGAGCACACGATCTCCTTTACGGAAAGCAAAGCAACTACCTTCATCAGTCATGTTTTGATCGGCGAAGTATGGTTTTGTTCCGGCCAATCGAACATGGAGATGACCTTCAAGGGATTTACGAATCAACCCATTGAAAATGCCGAAAAGGTCATCACAGAGGCTGATCCTTACAGTGGGGTACGCATGCTTCGGGTCAAACGTATCGGACAGGAAGCTCCCTCCAAAACAGCCGAAGGAAAGTGGATGAACAGCACACCGCAGAATATTCCAAACTTTAGCGCCGTAGCCTATTTCTTCGGATTAAAATTGCGCAAAGAACTGAATGTACCCATCGGCTTGATTAACTCCAGCTGGGGAGGCTCAAGCGTGGAAGGCTGGATGAATCGTGACCTAGTTGACAATTATACCGACCTTGATCTGAAACAGGAAATTCCGGATAATGAGAATTGGCGAAAGCCCTGCATCATGTACAACGGGATGCTCAAGCCATTTACCGATTACGTGATCAAAGGATTTATCTGGTATCAGGGAGAATCCAATATTGACCGCTATGAAACCTATGCTTCTAAGCTCAAGGACATGGTCACGCTGTGGCGCTATGAATGGGGATTGGGCGAGCTACCCTTTTACGAAGTTGAAATTGCACCATGTGTTTATGATAATCCAGTTCATGCTGCCAAACTGAGAGAAGCACAATACAAAGCCACGGCAATCATTTCAAATTCAGGAATCGTAAGTACAAATGATCTCGTCGGCCCGGAAGAATCCAAAACAGTCCATCCTAAAAGAAAACAACCTATTGGTGAACGCCTAGCCAAAATGGCACTTAAAAAAACGTATGGAATCGATACGATCTGTGCCGAATTCCCTTCTTATCAAGCAATGGAAATCATCAACAATAAAGCGCAGATCCTATTGAAAAATATTGCCGGCGGAATATCATTGAGCCATCATCCCGAATTGACATCCGACAGCATTATAGGTTTCGAGATCGCAGGCAGCGACCATGTTTTCCACCCTGCTCATGCTACATTGCTCCCATACGGCGTTGCCGGGCAAGACCGTATTGAGTTAAGCGCCTCCAATGTTGCCAAACCCGAAGCCGTTCGCTACGCCTTCAAAACCTTTGCAGTAGGAAATATCCGCAACGGTTGCGATCTTCCCCTTATCCCTTTCCGCACTGATAACTGGGAAGAATAAACTCAGGATTTGGAATTCGTGATAATTGTCCTACTTTTCTTTATCCACTAAAGAAGAGCGAGCACTGCTCGCGAAAACCAAACGTTAGTGCAGGGAGTAGCAAAAGACCACGAAGTAGCAGCGTAGCTAAAATCGGCGCTGTTTATTCCTCAATTCGCTTCGCTCTTGAAATTGCGACCTTTTCGGTGATCCTTCGGCTTCCTCAAGGTGCCCGCATTTCAATTCGATACGCTTTTTCAGAATAAAAAGACACCATTTATTTATAGATAATGGATATTTCTTTTAGTCATGGTTTTTAGTAAAAAACGCAAGCCATAAAGTTTGAATAATGCAAAAGTGAGAGGGCAAGTTCGATTAACCCACCCCAGAGTTTTTCAACTTTAAGCCCGTTAAAAGTGGAGGAAAATCCTACATTCTCTCTGGCACCCGAATCCCCAACAACTGCATAGAAGAACAAATCACCCTCGCTACCGAAACACTCAGGATCAAACGCAATTCACGCAATTCCGTATTCGGTTCGTTCAGAATGTATACCAACTGATAAAAATGATTGTACGCTTTTACCAACTCATAGGTATAATTCGCGATTACCGCAGGCGAAAGCTCTTTTCCCGCTTCTTTTACCACATCAGGATATTCTGAAAGCAACTGAACGATCTCTTTTTCCTCGGGCAACAAGGCGACTGCATTGATTGAAGTAGGAATCGCACCCGCTTTCGAGATCAAGGAACGTATACGCGCATGCGCATACTGAATGAAAGGACCGGTGTTTCCATTTAATTCTATCGATTCCTCCGGATTGAACAACATGCGTTTTTTAGGATCCACTTTCAAGAGATAGTACTTCAAGCCACCCATACCGATCACACGGAACAAATCCTCCTTTTCCGCTTCTGTCATCCCTTCCAGATGCCCTCGTTCGCGCGTCATTTCAGCAGCTTTACCAATTACTTCATCCATCAAGTCATCCGCATCCACTACAGTTCCTTCACGGGACTTCATTTTCCCACTCGGAAGATCCACCATACCGTAAGAAAGGTGTGCACACCGATCTGCCCAATCGTAACCTAATTTTTTCAGGATCAAGAACAATACCTTGAAGTGGTAATCCTGCTCGTTACCTACGGTATAGATAATACTACTCAGATCCGGATAGTCTTTAAAACGATCCACGGCTGTACCGATGTCCTGTGTGATGTAGACTGCTGTACCATCGGAACGAAGTACCAACTTCTCATCCAGACCATCGGAAGTAAGATCGATCCAGACCGAACCGTCTTCTTTGCGATAAAATAAGCCTTTCTCTAAGCCTTCAAGTACCATATCCTTTCCAAGAAGGAAGGTTTCGGACTCGTAGTACAACTTATCGAAATCAACCCCCATGGATTTGTAGGTCACATCGAAACCTTCGTACACCCAGCCATTCATGGTAGTCCACAGCAAATACAATTGTGGATCGCGCGCCTCCCATTTAATGAGCATTTCTTTGGCATCGCGCAAAATAGCCGTTTGATTCTTTGCCAGATCCTTGATCTTATCTTCGATTCCCTTCAGGGCTTTTTCTTCTTTTCCTTCTTTCGCCGCTTGGAGTTTCAGGAATTCACTTTTCAGTTCCTCACTGAATCCGTCGAAATCACCTTGCTCCCATTGTGAAATAATTGCTTTTGCTTCCGCATTGAACTGCTTATCGAACTCGACATAGTATTTTCCTACGAGCTTATCCCCTTTAAGACCAGTATTCTGAGGTGTTTCCCGTTCGCCCGCCGCATTGATCGGAGAAAAACATTCCCATGCAAGCATGCTTTTGCATATGTGAATCCCGCGATCGTTGATCACTTGCGTTTTTACAACCCTGTGTCCATTAGCTTTCAAGATCTCGGAAACAGAGTAGCCAAGAAAATTGTTTCGCAAATGACCGAGGTGTAAAGGCTTGTTCGTATTTGGGGAAGAATATTCCACCATAATGCGGGAAGCAGAATCGGGTTTCGCCCAACCAAAGTTTAC
>JBIITO010000097.1:0-8620 GCA_044340465.1 Crocinitomicaceae bacterium
CTTTAGCAAAATGTGATGAATATACCGCGCCTGATGGATCAACCTACAATAAATCTGGGGTTTACACTGCAATTATTCCAAATACGCAAGGTTGTGATAGTACGATTACAATTAACCTTACCATAGATTCAATTGATACGAAAGAGATTGAATTGAATGATGTTGTGTTCTCTGCATTACAAGCAACTCAAGTACAATATCAATGGGTAAGTTGTAACAACGGATATTCCCCGATATTAGGTGCAACACAGCAGAAGTTTGATATATCGCAATATCCATTGCAAAGTGGTTCGTATGCGGTAATCCTGAAAAATAACACTTGTCTTGATACATCTTCTTGTATGAATATATCTATTGAGAATGTTGTACCTCAATTGGTAACCGCAAATGGTGACGGTAAAAACGATGTCTTCGAGATACAAGGGGTGTATGATTATCCAAATAATGTTCTGGAGATATTCAATAGATGGGGTAACCTAGTATATCATCAGGATAGTTATCAAAATACATGGGGAGGCGAATGCACCGAAGGCTTAACACTTGGTGGTGACATTCTTCCTACAGGAACTTACTTCTACATTTTCGACAAGGGCAATGGTGACGGAAGTAAACCGATGAAAGGATATATATTCCTGACTAAGTAAGGGTGTAAAAAACGGTTTGTTATGAAAAAGATAGTATCTATAGTTTCAATTGTATTGTCGGCATCAGGTGCAATTGCACAACAGGAAGCCATGTATACGCATTATGCTTTCAATACACTCTCTATAAACCCTGCATATGCAGGTAGTAGAGAGGCGCTTACCATTACCGCTTTGCATCGCTCGCAGTGGGTAGGTTTTAAAGGTGCTCCAACATCGCAGACGGTCAATGTCCATGCTCCAGTCGGTGAAGATATGGGGGTAGGTCTTTCTGTTATGCGTGACAAATTAGGGCCAGTCAATACAACTTCTGTATTTGCGGATTACGCTTATAAAGTGCCGCTTTTAACCGGAAAACTTTCAATGGGAATTAAGGCTGGATTTGATATGTTGAATTTGGACTTAACAAATCTTACAGCGATTGATGCCGGAGATGTTGCTGCTCAGAACTATTCTAAGACGAATATAAATTTGGGGCTTGGTGCACATTATACAACGGATAAATATTTCGTGGGGTTATCTACACCTAGATTGTTACCATTAAGATATTATCCAGATAATGTTCAGGGTTTCAAAGCGAACCAGAAGATTCACGCGTATTTAATGGGAGGTTATGTTTTTGACATCAACCCTAAACTTCAGATTAAACCAATAGCATTGATTAAAACGACGGGTGCCGCACCTACGCAGGCTGAATTGACGGGTATAGCAACTTTAGACAAACGTCTTGAAATTGGTGCTATGTTTAGAACGGGAGATGCAATTGGTGTCTTAGCAGGATTTAATTTCGACAATAGTCTTCGATTAGGTTATTCCTTCGATTGGTCCTACGGTCTTAATACGGGTAGATACAATGCAGGTAGTCATGAGTTGGTTTTACGCTATGATTTTGTACAAGGTATAAAGAAAAAGATAGTATCGCCAAGAAACTTTTAATCCTTTTTTAACGTAAAGAGCTTTAGCACTCTGTAATACTACGAGAGATGAAAACAAAACTATTCATATTTACATTGGTAATTTCTTTGCCTGTTTTGGCTCAGGATACCATCCAGGAAAGTACATTCAAGCAGAAAACAGATGAACTTATAAAACAGGTTAAGTCGCTTTTTGAGAGAAAAACTCCAGAAGAAAAAGGGGATCTGATGTATGACTATTATAATTTCACGAAAGCTTCTTTTTACTATGAACAAGCAGATTCTTTATCGACTTCTGCACTCCGTAAACTAGGTGATTCCTATTTAAAATTGGCTTCCTATGATCTAGCCATGGTTACTTATCAAAAGCTGGTAGATCGTTCTGATTGTAACCCAAGCGATTTGTATAATTACGCTAATATATTAAAAATGAACGGGTCCTATGAGGATGCCGATAACTGGATGAAACGTTATGCCGATAAAGCACCAAACGAAAAAAGAGCAAAAGTCAATACGAAGGTATACGAGAAATCTGCTTCGCTAATGAAAGATCAAGGCATCTTTCAGTTGACAAATTGCGGCATGAATAGCGCACTTCAAGAATTTGCAAGTGGAATGTATTATGATCAATTGGTTTATTCTGCCAGTACACCGCGTAAAGGTCCAATTATTAAAGAGTATCTATGGACGAATGAAACTTTTCTAGATCTCTATTTAGCGGAAATCGACGGTGATACTGTACAAACGTTTAATGCCTTGGTGCCGTCGTTCAATAAAAAATACCATGAGGGACCGGTAGCATTTTCGGGCGATCACAGCAAGATGTTTTTCACAGCAAATAATTATGAAAGACAGAAAGGTTTGGATGGAAAAATAAATTTACAACTTTATTATTCAGAAAAAGATTTAGACGGTAATTGGACGGAACCCACTGCGTTCAAGTACAACAATCGGGACTATTCTATAGGTCATCCTTCTTTAACTGCTGACGGTAAAACATTGTTCTTTTCGAGTAATATGCCTGGTGGATATGGTGGTGCAGACTTATACAAATGCAGTTTGCTTGACTCAGGTTGGTCAGCACCTATAAATTTGGGCCCGAATATCAACACCGAAGGTGATGAATTATTTCCTAATTACATAGAGAAATCACACTTATTGATATTCTCATCCAATGGTCATTATGGTTTAGGTGGCTTGGATATTTATTTGGCATCTTTAAAGGTGGAAAAATTTATTCGGCCTTCGAATTTAGGTGCGCCATTGAATTCCGCTGCTGATGATTTTGGATTCTTTTTAACGAGCACCCAAAAAAGTGGATATGTCTCTTCAAATCGAAAAACAGATGGAAAAGGTAATGATGATATCTACTATGTAAAATTACTCAAGGAACTTCCGAATCCATGGAAAGAGATCAAAGGTATTGCATCGAATAATTTCGGACGATCACTAGCGAACACAAAGATTAATTTTAGAAATGAATCGGGTGATTATATCGATTCAGTTGTTACCGATGCCAATGGTAAGTATTCTGTTAACCTTCCTACGGGAATGAAGTTTACTATTGATGTAACAAAGCCAAGTTACCGTTCATTGACCAACTTGTTATCTACGAATACCACTGATAATACACTATCATTAAATCCCGTTCTTGACCATCGCGTGATCATAAAAGGACATGTGTCAAGTTCTACAAAAAACGAACCTCTTTCAAATACAACGGTTTCGCTTTACACGAAGGATTTTGAATTCATTGATTCTGTTAAAACAGGAGTAGATGGTAGTTATCTTTTTGATGTATTCGACAAGAAGGATTTCGCCGTTGTTTCGAATAAGTACAACTTCTTCTCCGATACTAGTTTTGTTAGTTCAGAAGAGATCAATGATGTTATTGAAACTGAATTAGCTATGGCTCAAATATTACCTGACGGTGTATATTCTGTGGAGGATGAAGTCTTCTTGAAAGTAAGAACGATCTATTTTGACTGGAATAGTTCAAATCTTCGGGCAGACAAATCCGTTTTGGATGAAGTAATTAAGATTTTAAATGATTTTCCAAATCTTGAGATCGAGTTAGGTTCTCACACTGACTGTCGTGGTTCTAAAGCATACAATCAAAAATTATCTGACGCTCGTGCTCGTGCTTCTTCTGGTTACATTCGAGCCCGAATATCTAATCCTAGAAGAATTCATGCTCGTGGCTACGGCGAGAACAAACTTGTCAATGATTGTGAATGTGAGGGGACACGAATTGTTCCATGTTCCGAGGAGGATCATCAGATGAATCGTAGAACTGAATTCAAGATTATTAAGAAATAAATAGTCAATGTTTGTTCAGCGGAACAATGTAAGGTCGATTAAGAAATATTTTCAAGAGCGCTTAAAAGAATATCTTTCAACTTCAGAAATTAAATTAATTGTCCGAGAATGTGTTTGTCGCAGACTCGGACTTTCTTTTTCAAACTATTTATTGTCTGATGATCAATTATTGTCAGAGTCCGATCTATTATATTTTCGTTCTGTCGTTAAAAGATTGTTGGATGGTGAACCATTCCAATACATTAGTGAGAATGTTTTATTTTATGGTCTTGAACTTTATATCACATCTGGTGCTTTGATTCCCAGACCAGAAACAGAAGAATTAGTTGATTGGATAGTACATGTGAACAGCGGACATCAATCTTTGAACATTCTTGATGTTTGCAGTGGATCCGGTTGTATTGCTTTTGGACTTGAACGTGGTTTGGAAAAAGCATCTGTAACGGCTATTGAATTGTCAAATGACGCTTGTGTGGTATGGAATATTAACAGAGAAAAGATTCAATCCAATGCTATTCTTCTGAAAGGGAATGTTCTCGATCCTATTGAATGGAATCTGATTAGGGAAGAATCTTTAGACATTATTGTATCGAATCCTCCTTACATTACCAAAGCGGAAAGTAAGGCAATAGCAACGAATGTCATTGATCATGAACCACACATAGCCCTGTTCGTATCCTCAGATGATCCCCTGCAGTTTTACAAGGCTATACTTTTAAATGGGTTGCCCAAACTCAAACAAGGTGGTGAATTCTATTTTGAGTTGAATCCTTTGTACGCAGAGGACATTGTTCATTTAATGGAAGAATTAAACCTTGTTAACATTACATTGAGGAAAGATTTACAGTGGAGGGATCGGATGTTGATGGGGCAAAAACCGTAAATTCACAGCATGAATGCGAATGAGGCTAAGGAAGAGATCCTTCGTTTGTCAGCACTGATCAACCATCATAATTTCTTGTATTATGTCAAGAGTGATCCTGAAATTTCAGACTTCGATTTTGACATGTTACTGGAAAGATTGATAGCTTTGGAGGCTGCATTTCCGCAATTTGCTTTTGAAAATAGCCCAACCAAAAGAATTGGTGGAGACATCACCAAGAAGTTCCAAACGGTTGCTCATCGATTTCCAATGTTGTCGCTTTCAAATACCTATTCTGAAGATGAGATCAAAGAATGGGAAGACAGAATAAAGAAATTGACGACTGACCCCGTTCAGTACGTATGTGAACTGAAATACGATGGCGTAGCGATCGGGATTCAGTATTTGAACGGTCAGCTGTCGAGGGCTGTAACCAGGGGTGATGGTATTCAGGGCGAAGATATAACGGCAAATGTTCGTACGATACGCTCTGTTCCATTGATGTTGCATGGTGATCATCCTGAAGATTTTGAGATTAGGGGAGAGATCTTTATGCCTGTAGCATCTTTCAAGAAGTTGAATCGTGAACGTGAAGAAATCGGAGAAGTTCCATTCGCCAATCCACGGAATACTGCTTCAGGAACCTTGAAACTTCAGGATTCAAAATTGGTTGCTGAGCGCGGACTAGACTCATTCCTATATGGAATATATGGAGACAGACTTCTCTACAGTTCTCATCTCGATTCTGTTCACGCGGCTTCATCCTGGGGATTTAAAGTTCCTAAGGAAAAAGATCGTATGATCGAGCGAACGAATTCTATTTCCGGAATTATGAATTTTATTCACTATTGGGATAAGAAACGTGCAGAGCTGCCATTCGAAATAGATGGTGTGGTGATCAAAGTGGATTCCTATGAACAGCAACGTCAATTGGGGTTTACAGCCAAATCACCTCGTTGGGCGATTGCCTACAAGTTCAAAACGGAACGAGTAGAAACGGAATTACAGAGTGTGAGTTACCAGGTTGGAAGAACCGGTGCTATTACACCTGTAGCGAATCTTAAACCTGTTCAACTTGGGGGCACTACCGTAAAAAGAGCGTCCCTGCATAATGATGATCAGATCAAAAAACTTGATTTACATCTTCATGATACTGTTTATGTAGAGAAAGGTGGTGAGATTATTCCGAAGATCGTTGGGGTCAATAAGGGAAAACGAATGATGGGATCAGAATCTGTTGGATTTATTGTAAATTGCCCTGAATGCCAAACCAAATTAGTCCGAAACGAAGGTGAAGCCCAGCATTATTGTCCGAATGACCTGGAATGTCCACCTCAGTTGAAGGGACGGATTGAACATTTTATTTCCCGAAAGGCAATGAACATAGATGGACTGGGCAGTGAAACGGTTGATCAATTGTATTCGAATGGTCTTTTGAAAAATGTTGCGGATCTGTATGAGCTTCACTTTGATCAGTTAATGCGACTGGATCGGATGGCTGAAAAGTCAGCAAATAATTTACTTCTGGGTATCAGTGCATCAAAGAATATTCCTTTTGAACGTGTTTTGTTTGCGTTGGGAATTCGTTTTGTTGGTGAAACAGTCGCAAAAAAGCTGGCCACTCAATTTAAGAATATTGACGTTATTAGTTCATCTACGGTAGAAGATTTAATGGAGGCTGAAGAGGTGGGAGAAAAGATTGCTCTTTCTGTAAATGCCTTTTTTAGAGATGAAAGAAATATTTCTTTAATCAAGAGATTACGTGATCATGGGTTACATTTAGAACTTCTATTAAAAGAAAGGGTTTCTGAAAGGTTTGAAGGTAAATCATTTGTAGTGTCCGGTGTATTCCAGTCTTTCAGTAGGGATGAGATCAAGGAGGTTATTGAGTCGAATGGTGGTAAGAATGTTTCTTCGATTTCTTCTAAAACAGATTACATAGTTGCCGGAGAAAACATGGGACCTTCTAAGCTTAAAAAAGCAACTGATTTGGGAATTCTTATCCTTTCTGAGGATGATTTTATTAAATTGCTGAAAAATTGACGTGAGAGAACAAATTTCTATATGGGAACGAGTCAAAAGATTGTTGATTGTATTGCCTTACAATGAGGAGCTTGAGTACTTTGAATATCTCAAAGCGCTAGATGACACATTAAATGATAGCAACGTACAAGATTTAAAGATCATCGTTCCGCTACCAAAGGAAGTTAAAAAGGAAATTTTACCCACCCATCGTTTAATTCATTACTTTTCCCCCAAGGATCTTTCGTTTTTTGGAAAATTACGAGATGAAGAAATGGAGCGAATTATTGTTCAACCCTATGATGCTCTTGTTTGGCTCTACACAGATGATAAAAAACTGTTTAAGTTGCTTAAAAATATTCATGCTCCTTGGAAAATCGGGGTAAACATTCAAAATGACTTTTTTTCGCTTCATGTGGAAAGTAAAAGTGAAAAACCTGCTGATATAATTCATTTTACCATACAAACTTTAGATAAAATCTCCGGAAATGACTAATGTGTTCACTGGGTTAGGAGTTGCATTGGTGACTCCCTTTAAAACAGATCGTTCTATCGATTTTGACGCACTGAAAAAGTTGGTTCAATTGCAGATCTCCGGAGGAACAGACTTTTTGGTTGTTCAAGGCACAACAGGTGAATCGCCGACACTTTCCGAAGATGAAAAAAAGATGGTGCTGGAATGCGTGCAGCAAGTGAATCAGGGGAAGTTGAAGATCATATATGGCATTGGAGGTAATAATACTGTTGCGGTCGGTGAATTATTGAAAAACTTGCCGGTAGGTATTGATGGAATTCTATCAGTGTCCCCGTACTACAATAAGCCTATCCAGAAAGGGATTGTGGAACATTATAGATACCTTACACATTGTACCGAACTACCGATTATACTTTACAATGTTCCAGGTAGAACAGGTTCTAACATGACCGCAGAAACGACGTTGGAACTTAGTGAGATTTCGAATATCGTTGCTATGAAGGAGGCTTCAGGAAATATGGAGCAGATCATGGAGATCATTCGTTGTCGTCCTGAAGGCTTTGGTCTGTTGTCTGGTGATGATGCTCTTACCATGCCTTTGATCGCTGCCGGTGCTGACGGTGTTATTTCAGTGGTTGCGAATGCATTCCCTGAGCGCTTTTCAAAAATGGTCCGCGCATCCCTGAACGGTGATCTTTTGACTGCCAGAAGCGAGCATTACGAATTATTACCGGTGACAAAGATGTTCTTCGAAGAAGGTAATCCCGGCGGTGTGAAAGTAGCACTAAACAAACGAGGTGTCATGAAAGATACGATGCGTCTGCCGTTGTATTCTGTTACAGAAGGACTTCGTAGTCGTATAAATGCGGAAACGAGCCGTTTACTCAGCTAACTATATGACAAACATTTTCAAGCAGATCGTATCGGAAATCCTTGTTGCAGATCATATTGTGATCACCTCTCACAAAGGTCCGGATGGGGACTCAATAGGATGTTCTCTTGGACTCTATCATTTTATCAAAAAGCTAAATAGGCGGGTTGTGGTTTGTCATCCTGATGTAGCGCCCGATTTCTTGAGGTGGATGGAGGGTGCTGATGATATTATCGCCTTTGAAAATGATCCGGAGAAAGTAAAGAGCGAATTAGATTCTGCTGACCTTATTTTTTGTTTGGATTATAATTCGCCAGATCGTACGGGAAAAGACATGCAGGACTTTCTGGTCTCAGCTCAAGGAAAAAAGATTATGATAGATCATCATCCATTTCCCGCTGATTTTTGTGATATAGTGGTTTCAGACACCGCATGTTGTTCAACGTCTCAATTAATTTTTGAGCTGATCGACCAATCAGTCAATGTGGAAAAATTAGATGATCGTATAGGTACGTC
>JBIITO010000132.1:0-5435 GCA_044340465.1 Crocinitomicaceae bacterium
TCATCTTTACAGAAAATTTGACATCATGGATTTTATCTCTCCCGAACTCGATCGCTATGTTTGTGATCATTCTGAAAATGAGCCGGAAGTATTGCGGCAACTGAATCGTAAAACGCACTTGTCGGTCCTGCAGCCTCGTATGTTGAGTGGACATTTTCAGGGAAGGGTCTTGAGTATGTTGTCGCACATGATCCGTCCGATGCGCGTGCTGGAAATCGGAACCTACACCGGTTATTCTGCACACTGTTTTGCTGAAGGATTGGCCGAAGGAGGAAAAGTGCTTACCATCGATGTGAATGAGGAACTGGAAGACCTGGTTCGGGAATTCATAGCGAAGGCGGGAATGGAGGAGAAGATCGATTACCGCATTGGGGATGCTACGCAACTCATTCCGCAACTGGACGAGCAATTTGATATCGTATTCATCGATGCGGATAAAAAGAATTACTGTAACTATTACGACCTTGTTTTTGACAAGGTAAAACCTGGTGGATACATTATTGCTGATAATGTCCTCTGGTCGAGGAAAGTGCTCGAAGCATATGAAACGCTTGATCGCGAAACCAAAATCATTATGGATTACAATCGCATGGTGCACGAGGATCCTCGAGTGCAGGAGGTGTTGTTGCCCGTTCGTGATGGATTGATGGTGGCGAGGAAAATTTGATAATGCCCCATATTAGGTGCGGGATTAAACCCACTAATATGGTTTGGAATGATTGTTTAATTCGAACATCTAATAATTTGTCACTTCAAATCCTCTATCGAGACGAACATCTCATTGCCATCAATAAACCACATGGCTTATTGGTGCATCGTTCGCCCATTGCAGCAGATGCAAGTGAATTTGCAGTTCAACTTTTGAGGGAGCAAATAGGTCAAAAGGTGTATCCGGTGCACCGCCTGGATCGCAAAACGAGCGGTGTGCTGTTGTTTGCCTTAAATGAAGAAGCGAACAGTCAACTTCAGCAGGCTTTCATGAACAAAGAAGTTTCCAAGAAATACCTAGCGATCGTCAGAGGCTTTACACTTGAAAAAGGGACCATTGATTATCCGCTTACGACGGACGATGGAAAAACTCAGGATGCGGGTACACATTATCGGACACTTCAGCAATTTGAAATTCCTGTTCCTTTCGGTAAGTTTGAAACCTCTCGCTACTCTTTAGTAGAAGTGACTCCCGAAACCGGTCGTATGCATCAGATCCGCAAGCATTTTACCCACATTTTTCATCCCATCATTGGTGATCGACCATATGGCTGCAACAAGCAGAACAAACTTTTTCTTGAGAAGTGGAGCATGAACACCATGCTGCTGCATGCCAGTGAACTTCAGTTTAGGCACCCGGTGACGAAAGGGCTCATTACGACAAGCGCTGAATTGCAAAGCGATTTTGAGCGGGTTTTTCAAATATTAACTGAAGAAATTAAATTTTCAATTTTTCAAATCCCCAAATTTTAAATTCACAACACCCCCACCAAAAACAACAGCCCATAAACAATCAGCAGCACTCCCACCACGCGTTGTATTCCAGAGATCGTTGTCTTGTTTAGGAGTTTCTTACCGAAATAAGTGCCGATAAATGCGAAGAGGATGCCCACGAGCAAATGCGATTGTAAGCCGTCCACATGGAAAAAGGCAAAGGTCGATGAGGCATAAATCGTGATGCGTGTGAAATCTATAATCAGTGCAATGGCGTTGGAGGTGCCGATGAATTCTTCTTTGGTCAGTCCCGTTTTTGTAAGAAAAACAGACCGAAAAGCTCCCTGATGTCCGGATATTCCGCCGAAAAAACCACTTAATAAGCCACCTAAATGCATGTATTTCTGATCCATTTTCCACTTGGATAAACTACGAACCAACTCGAAAACAGCAAAGAAGATCATGAGCAAAGCAATGACTAATTTCAGTGCCGTTAATGCGATCGCTCTTCCGAAAAGGGAATAGTGAAATATCACCTCATGTTTACCCATGTATCCCAGCAGAAAAGCACCGATTAAGGCTGCTAACATAGCGGGAACACCAAAACGCAGCAGGGTAAGGAAATGAATGTGTTTGTAGACCATTCCGAATTTGAAAATGTTGTTGGCAAAATGCACGATTGCTGTGGCTGCTACGGCGACCTCCAGCGGGAAAAAGAGACTGAAAACCGGTAGCATCAGTGTGCCCAGTCCAAATCCGGAAAAGAAAGTCAGACCGGCACCAACCAGCAGGGTCACGGCGAGGATCAGATAATTTACATACTCCATGTGTCAAAAAAAGCAAAAGATCGCTGACGGATTGTGAAGTTAGCATTAAATTCATCCGAAAATTAGATGAAATGATCGATCTGCGAAGTGATACCGTAACGCTGCCATCGGAGGAAATGCGTGAAGCCATGTTCAATGCGCCCCTGGGGGATGATGTGTTTTCGGAAGACCCTACGATTAATGAATTGCAGAACTATGCTGCAACACTTTTGGGAAAGGAAGCGGCACTTTTTTGTGCGTCGGGAACGCAGACCAATCAAATTGCGATTGCTGTACATGTGGATCCTGGAGGAGAGGTGATCTGTCATGAAGAAAGTCACATTTACAGATACGAAGGCGGAGGTATTGCGCGAAATGCGGGTGCTTCGGTGCGTTTGCTTCAGGGCGATCGTGGAAGGCTGAAGGTGGAGGACATTGCCAAATGGATCAATAATCCCGAAGATCCACATTTTCCTCTGACACAGTTGGTGTCGCTGGAAGATACGGCCAACAGGGGAGGTGGGGCAATCTATGATTTTGAAGAGATCCGAAAGATCAAACGTTTCTGTTCGGAGAACAAGTTGCCTTTGCACCTGGATGGCGCACGATTGATGAACGCATTGGTGGAAACGAAGATCGATCCGAAGGTATACGGTGCTGAATTTGATTCCATTTCGCTCTGTTTATCCAAAGGATTGGGTGCTCCTGTGGGATCGGTATTGATCGGTTCGGCAGATTTCATCAAACATGCCAGACGTGTGAGAAAGGTCTTTGGAGGCGGAATGCGTCAGGCAGGAATCATCGCAGCCGGTGGTTTGTATGCATTGAAACATCAGGTAGACCGCTTAAAAGAGGATCATGCCCATGCGAGACAATTGGAAGCCGTATTAAATGAGTTGCCATGGGTAGACGAAGTGATGCCGGTGCAAACGAATATTGTGGTAACAATTTTGAAGGATGCCTCCAAAAGAGACGACATCATCGCAAAACTTTCGGAATCCGGTATTCGCATCATGCCATTTGGAGAGGGAATGCTGCGGATGGCAACTCATTTAAATGTAAGCACATCGCAAATCGGCGAAGTGTGTGAGGTATTGAAAAAATTATATGTTTAAAAAACTACTCACACCGATTGGCTTCCTTGTTCTTTTTTCTTGCTCGGGAGAAAAGAACGAAAAGGTGCTGGATATGAGTGAACTGATCCCTCAGGCAAAAAAAGAGACAAGTAAATCTTTGAAGGTAAAAGACACTACTCACTTCTCACTATTTAACCGCTCACTCGCCGACAGCTGCGGTATCCAGATTCAGGAATACAGTGAAGTAAAGGACCCTATGTTTCCAGATCGCTTTATGCCTGTTAGCAAATTCAAACTAATCTTAAATACGCAGGAAACAAGCTTGTTTATGGGGCAGTGGACTTACGGTGATTCTTTAAAAACCATCAATGCCTTTTTCAATTGGCTGGATTGCTTCGGTCTAGAGTGCAGCTCAATTAAATATCGGGAAGAAGTCAACATGCAAAAAGACGCCCTTATTTTATTCATCAATGACACGTCGATCACCTATTTGAGTTCGAAGTCAAAACTGGAGCTCAACAACTGGGAGCAATACCTCGAAAAACAGTACAGAATTGATCAATGGGATCTGGTCGTATGGCAGCAACCTCGAAAAAAAGCCGTTTGGATGAGGTATGATGTGCTTCCCGGGAAAAAGAAAAAGCAATTTTTACCCTTCAGAAATAACTAATAGTTTCGCTCGATTTAAAAACTTACGGGTATATTAACTTGGTTAATTTTGCTTTTGCAAAGAACCATTCTGCAAATAATACGGAGTTGCGGCTCGCGAGGCTGGCCGAAGAAATAGAGCATCGCACGCAGCAATTATTTGACAGCGGTGCTGAAAGCAGGTTACTTGCAAAAGTGAAAGGACTTTTGCCTACTTTTCGTCCTTGAAAAGTAGGAAGAGTTCACAATCCCCGTACATTTACCAAATTCCAAAAGCTAAAAAATGAAACTCATCAACCGCGGATTCATCATCGTACATCCAACCAGCCAATTCTTTGAATGGGCAAATACCTTTGAATCAGAATTTGAGCTTCATTCTGAGGACGGCATCGAGCCCAACGTCTATCTGATCACAGAGGATTTTCTGGAGATAGAACCCGTTGTTGAGCAGCATTTTAAAAAGATCTTTAAGAATGAATTGTCCATGATTTCCGAAAATGAAGAGGACTGGCCGGAAGATCTTTCATTCGATCAGTTTTCGAAGTGGTTTGTGATTGAAATTGGTTCGACGGTCTTTGATTTGGAGAAATCTGATCTTCGCGCTGAAAAACTCTGATTGCTGCAATTCGGAACCTTCCAGTGTTTCGTTTGTTTAAAAGTAAATGAAACGCAATGAAACGCAATGAAACCTTTCGTCATAACCACCGCTGTATTGGTAAGTTTGTTAATGATAGCACAGTCCTTTATTATTTTCTCTGTGTCCAAGATCGAACAACATAAATATACCGTGATTAAAGAATACGACGATTTTGAGATCCGTAAATATGAGTCGGCGCTATTTTCCAGTGTTGTAATGAAGGATACCTCGTATGACCAGACTTCCAGTTCGGGTTTCAGAGTGCTTGCGGGCTACATTTTTGGAGGGAACGAAACGGGAGAAAAAATCGCCATGACCTCGCCGGTATCGATGGAATTGGGTGACAGTACGAAAATGTCTTTCATGGTACCGTCCACTTATACCGAGAAGGATCTGCCCAAACCAAAGAATGGTCGCATTTTTTTCGAAAGAAAGGAGGGAGCGATCATGGCTGCAATTCGTTTTGGAGGTTGGGCCAATGATAAGCGCATTGCGGGATACAAGAAAAAACTATCCGAATCTTTAGCAAAGCAAGGTATTCAGCATACGGGAAAGTTCAGCTATCTCGGCTATAATCCTCCCTATGCACTCATTGCCCGTAGAAATGAGGTAGTGGTAGAGTTGATAAATTACAAGTAATTGCCCGGGAAGGAATGTTGTTTTAGCAGCGTTCAATGAGTACAGCATTATAATACGAAGGGTCGCTTGATACTTCTTTTGTGGCCCAAATAGGTTTATTAAAATCCTCATCCTCTGATTGCAGTTCGATTTCGGCCAAAACCAGTCCATTCAGCTTCCCATGAAATACATCTACCTCCCAGATCTTTCCGGCGTAGGGAATCTCAT
>JBIITO010000173.1:0-3131 GCA_044340465.1 Crocinitomicaceae bacterium
AAAAGCGCTTTATCTGTAAAGTTTCTTAAAAGCTCCTCAGCATCTGATAGCGGAATTTCATATTCAAATTCACTTCTTGTAATCCCTTGTGTTTTTCCTTTGATAGTAAGAAATCCTTTGGAACCTTTGATTCGAACACGCACTGTTTTCTTAGGATCTGTTAGCAAATACCCTTGAGCAATCTTCAAAGGTTGAGGTTTTTCAACGGCTTCCCATGCTGCTGGGTCAACTAAAAATTTTCGTTCGATCTCCTGCATAAACTAAAAGTAAGTGGTATCCCATAGAATTCCTAATTTTGATCTGTGAATATCCTGCTCACGTTCGATTACGAATTGTTTTTCGGTTCAAAAAGTGGCTCTGTGGAACATTGCCTGATCCGTCCGACAGAACGATTGTTGCATTTGTGTGAAACATACGGGGTGAAAAAGACTTTTTTTCTGGATGCAGGATACCTCTGGCGATTAAAAGAAGAAGCCGATAAATATCCCGATTTACATTCTGAATACGAGGCGGTATCTAACCAGATTCAGAAAATTGTACGTTCAGGAAATGATGTTCAATTTCACTTGCATCCGCACTGGGAAAAATCATTCTACTCAAAAAAAGGTTGGCAGATTGAAACGTCAGGATGCTATAAATTGAGTGATTTCAGTCAAGCAGAAATTGAGGATATTCTGGAACGCTACGCTGAAACATTTCGCTTCTTTACAGGGATTGAACCAACAGCATATAGAGCAGGGGGGTGGTGTGTTCAGCCATTTTCTTTAATGGCAGTTAAATTTCAACAATTCGGTATTCGATTCGATTCAAGTGTAATGCCCGGTGTGGCTTTTCATTCTGAACACTATTCCTTTGATTTCACAGCTGCTCCGCAAAAGGATCGATATAGCTTTCAGAATGATGTTTGTCAGGAGGTGTCCAATGCGACATTTACAGAAATGCCTATAAGTTCCATGCGTTACTCAGCACTGTTCTTTTGGAGACTCTATGTTTTGGGTAGACTTTTTCCTTCGAAACATAAAATGCTCGGAGACGGAAATTTCGTTCCGCAACCAGGCAGGAAGAGACAATCGCTTCTCCAAACTACCATGAATCATGTCAGCACAGACGGATATTTCGCCTCCAAACTCGAATCTTTCCATCGAAAAGCCAGTAAGAAGGGAAGTGACTATTCTGTGGTCATTGGTCATCCCAAAAGTATGACTGAATTTTCTTTTGAGAAATTAGAGCGTTTTATAGCCGAAAACAGAAACAAACATCGTTTTATCACGTTTAGGGATTTAGAATGAAATTTGTTGAACGTGAACATATAGATACGGCGCGCTGGGATGCTTTGGTGAGGAATACGCCTGGAAGTAGTGTTTTTTCCCTTTCCGTTTACCTTGATCATGTGGCAGAACGCTGGTGTATCTTGATAGATGATGAGTATACCCGAGGAATAGCATTGCCATATGTCGTACGTTTGGGTATTAAATTATGTTATACGCCAATATTCGTTCGCTACTTAGAATGGTTTGGTTTGCCCATGGATGACCATCGTTTTATTGTCGAAATCAAACATCAGTTTCAATCCGGACGACTGCAAACAAAACACAAAGTCAGAACCCGAAAACTCAAACGCAGGGTCTACCAACAAATTGATTTTGGTAGTTTACCGGAAACAAATTCGCAGACAAAACGAATGCTCAACAAGTATGAACGTTCAGTGATCAGTTTAAACTGGGAAAATGACATTCCGGCAGTGATAAAGTTCATTCGTTCAGAGCTTCCGTTAAAAGTTACTTCCTTGGATAAAAGATCAATCGATCGTCTTGAGAAATTGGTTTATGCGCTGAAAGAGCAGGGTTTACTTCGAACCATCGTCGCTACCGATGGGGAAAGACGTTTTGGAGGCCTCTTTGTAATTCCTTTTAATGGAACCTATTTATACTTGAAAGGAGCTGTGGGCAAGGATTCCAAGGATATGGGAGTGATGTATGGTGCAATGCAAATGGCTATTGACGAGGCTCAATCTGAGCAGATGCATTTTGATTTTGGTGGTTCAAATGCGGAAGGTGTAAAAAGATTTAATTATAATTTGGGGGGAGAGGACAAGAAATATTACGTTATAGATTGGAACCACACGCCGAAGTGGTACCGTTTCATCATGAAAGCGAGAAATGTATGGAAAAGAAGAAGATCCTCATAACGGGCGCTTCAGGTGGAATGGGTACAGCATTGACAAAATGGTTCTTGCAGGAAGGGTATCATTTGTTGCTTCATTATTTTGACCATGTCCCTCAAACACCTGAATCGGAAAATGTTACGCATCATCGTGCAGATCTGAGGGATTCTGATCAAATCTATCAAATGATGGATGAGATTGCCAATCGATTTGGCGGAGTGGATGTATTGATCAATAACGCTGGTATTTCCAGAAGCGGAATGTCCTGGAAAATAAGCGAAGATGACTGGAAGGATACCATGGAAGTCAACCTGAATGCGCCTTTCCGCTTATCTCAGGGTGTCATCCCATCCATGCGTTCCAAAAAGTACGGACGAATTATCAATATCTCTTCGGTAGTAGCTCAAACGGGTAATGTGGGTACGGGGGCTTATGCCGCTTCTAAAGCTGGTTTAATCGGATTAACCAAAACACTATCCAAAGAATTGGCAGCCTCGGGAATTTCCGTAAATGCCCTTGCTCTTGGTTACTTTGAGACTGGAATGATCGCTGATGTGCCTCTAGATCAACAAGCACAGATCATTCAGGGAATTCCGGCGGGAAGACTTGGTTCAACAGATACGGTCTGTAAATCAGTTGAATGGTTGCTATCCGATGAGGCGGCATATGTAACCGGTCAAGTGATTAATTTGAATGGCGGACTTCATTCATCCTAATGCTTTTGTTACCTTTGAGTATGTTCAATATGCAAGCGAATACGCCTCGTTGGGTCATCATTCTCATGGATCTAATTCTCTCTTTCGTATCGCTTGCATTTGCCTATGTTATCCGATTTGATCTCAAGGCGGAAAAAGCACTCATATTAAGCGAATGGCAGATCCTATCGAAGTCGATTGTAGTATTCTTTTTAGTGAAATTGGTCGTGTTTTATCTCTTCAATATTCACAAGGGATTGGTTCGGCATACG
>JBIITO010000065.1:0-13218 GCA_044340465.1 Crocinitomicaceae bacterium
AATTGTTTCCAAAGCAAAAATGAAAAGCCCGCGAAAAGGATCAGTTTCGAAAAAATAAAGGCCGCGCGAGGAATTTTTATAGCTTTATACAAGATCCAAAAATAATGGTTGAAGATAAGATTTTTCTAGGAATTGACCCAGGCACTACTGTAATGGGATATGGATTGATACATATTCAGCAAAACAAGTTGCAAATGCTAAATTTCGGGATCATTCAATTGAGTAAATTGCCAACGCATCCTGACAAATTGAAGCGAATTTATGATCGGTTAGACCAGATTATTCGTGAATATAAACCGGATGAGATGGCCATTGAGGCTCCTTTCTTTGGTAAGAACGTGCAATCCATGTTGAAATTGGGGCGCGCACAGGGAGTAGCAATTGCCGCTAGTCTTGGTCATAATGTACCTTTTGAAGAGTATTCACCGAGACGGATCAAACAAGCAATCACTGGAAACGGAAATGCCTCTAAGGAACAAGTAGCCGCCATGTTGCAAAAGCTTCTAAACTTCGATGAACTACCTAAATACCTGGATGCTACGGATGGTCTTGCCGTTGCAGTTTGTCATCATTTCTCTCGTGGAATTGGCGAACACAACAAAAGTAAATCCGGCAAATGGGAGTCCTTTTTAAAAGAGAATCCCGATCGTAAAAAAGGGTAAAATGTGAAAAAGAACAACTGCGTTAACGGCCGAACCTTACGATTCGTGGCTGGTTTTGGAAGCATCGGTTTTATTAGCTGCTATATTACCGCAGCCTTTTATTATCCTGGAGGTTCTGATTTTAACGTTCATTCCGGTCATTTCTCTCTCATGGAGAACTACTGGTGTGAACTTTTGAGCGATTATGCCAAGAACGGCCAATTGAATCCAGGAAGACCCTTCGCTTTAGGTTCTCTATTCTTTCTGAATACTATACTCATTTCATCATGGTTCCAAATCAGTCTTAATGGAACAAAGAATGGAACAATCAACTTCCCACTTATTTTAAGTGGAATTAGTTCTACCCTTTTGATCAATTTTGTTTCGGGAGAAAACCATGATATTTATATAGTTTTTTCTGTCGGCATGGGCATGATGGCCATCCTTCAAGTAATTTATGCGGAATGGCATAAAAATAAACTCTTGTTTTTTACCGGGCTCATTGGTTTCCTTCTTATCTCATTAAACTGCATTTTTTACTTTTTTGACCTTATTTTAGTGTTTCTTCCGATCCTTCAAAAAATCACCTTTATATATATGCTTATCTGGTTCCTGATGAACCTGACGGACAAAAAAACTTATGAATCAAACCAATAAGCAAAGAAATATACTGCCTCCAAAGGACTTTGTCAGGAGGATGTTCCGCTTTTTCTTGATCTCAACAGGAATGGTTATTATTTCCTTGTTGATCGGCGTTCTTGGCTATCACTATTTTGCTGATCTCGGATGGACGGATAGTCTTTTGAATGCGTCTATGATTCTCACAGGAATGGGACCGGTTGACAATTTATCAACTCAGGACGCAAAGATCTTTGCCTCCTTCTATGCACTTTTCTCCGGGGTTGCTTTTCTGACGACAGTTGCGGTGTTTTTATCTCCTATAGCTCACCGTTTAATGCACGTATTACACGTCGATGAAGTTGACCTTGGTGATGGCAGTTGAACGATCAAGGTCTGCCGGGAAAACCAGGAAGAAATATTAAATTTGAAGTATCTGACGATCTGAACGCATCTTGGGGAAGTTTGGATGCCTCTTTATTTAGTGAATCTAGCACCTGAACGTACATTTCTTTCAACCGTTCCTGTCTGGTACCGTAGTAATCCATGGTCACTTCGAACCGTTCAGTTGAAAGATCGTACTTCTTGAGAATATGCTCTCCTGAACGTATCATCACCTCCTTGAATACACGAACATGTAGATACTTATCCTGAATATGAGACTCGATCAGACTCAATTCTTTCAGCACCATGATCATCGTATCACGAGAAATAAGATCATCGGGTGCTTTTTTACTATATGTCTCCGATTGACATGAAAACAGAAGAATGATTATAAATGAAATCAAAACACCTAACTTCATTCCAATACTGTAAATGAGTTATTTTCGGCGATCGATCCTTCACTAATCAAAACTACGTTCCTTGAAAAGTGCATTTCGGTCATAGCTTCATGCTTCGCATTTTCCAGACTCCAAAAAACGCTTCTTTAAAGATAGTCGAACTCATTTTGGAATCACCGAATTGTCTGTCGATAAAGGTTATAGGAACCTCCACAACCTTAAACCCATGACGAATTGCCGCGAATTTCATACAAATCTGAAAAGCATAACCTTTAAACTTCACTTTATCGAGATCAATTTTCTCCAGTACATGCTTACGGTAACACTTAAATCCTGCTGTAGTATCCCGAATATTGATCATTAGGATGATACGAACATATACACTGGCGAAATAGGACATCAATATACGTTTGAATGGCCAATTATTCACTTTTCCACCTTTGCAATAGCGTGATCCTATACTTACATCAGCACCATTCTGACAAGCTTTTTTTAAGCGAATAAGATCATCCGGATTATGCGAAAAATCACAATCCATCTCGAAGATAAACTCATATCCTCTCTGTATCGCCCACTTAAAACCGTGAATATAGGCCGTACCCAGTCCCAGTTTAGCTATTCTTTTTTCAAGAAATAATCTTTCAGGGAATTCCGATTGTAATCGTTCAATACACTCTGCCGTTCCATCAGGTGAATTGTCATCCACGAAAAGTAAATGGAAATCATGTTCATAATCCATGACCCTGCGCACCATTCGCTCGACATTCTCGATTTCATTGTATGTTGGGATAATTACTACCGAATCAGACATCTTTGAACAAAATTTAAATACAAAAATAGATAATAATGGTCATGAAAAGTTGAAGTTATTGTTAATTGCGCGAATGGATATTTAACTTTACCCTTTATGAGGGGTCTTACATGCGGCTATTTATTCCTTTTCTATTTTTTCAGTCTGACAGGTCAGGAGATCAAGAACATCATGTTACTTGATCGTTGGAATCAAGATTCTCTTGTAACGAACACATCAAAGGTTAGATACAGTGGGTGCTGGGGATTCAATTATTTAGACCGAGAGTATGCGGTTATTGGTTCTACAGAGGGCTATCATTTCTTTATACTAACGCAGCATGACAAACTACAATCTTGCGGTTTCATTGAAGGCAAGTTCAATTCAGCACAGGTTATTCATCGCGAGATCAAAACCTTTGGTCATTATGCTTATATGGTTTGCGATGAAGGAAATAGCAGTCTTCAAATTGCCGATCTTCAATATTTGCCGGATTCCGTAGTTAAAGTTGCTGATATTCAAGATGAACGATTCGGTAAGATTCACAATATATTCATCGACACTGCAAACACTTTACTTTATGCTTGCCTGGTGACTCCCATGCCGAACGGAAACATGCAAAACAAAATTCCGCTTCGTGTATTTTCAATCTCCAATCCACTTGACCCTGTACTTATTTGGGAAGGCCCTGATGATATTCTGGAGGTACACGATGCCTACGTAAGAAACAATATCGCTATTCTCAATTGTGGCATGGATGGGATTCGAATTTATGACTTTAGTAACCCTTCAAATCCTATTCTTAAGAATGACTTGACCTTTTATCAGGATCAGGGTTATAACCATCAAGGTTGGCTGAGTCCGGATGGAGAGACATATGTGTTTGCAGATGAGACTAGTGGGAAAAGGATCAAAAAATGTCGGATCGGACCAGATTACAGTATCGTCATTGAAAGCTATTTCGGAAGTAATTTTGAGAATAATTCGGTGCCTCATAACATAATGATCGATACTGATTTTGCCTATGTCGCCTACTACAATGAAGGACTTCGCATTTTTGATATTCGACAGGCTCCGAGGGAGGTAGCTGCATATGACACCTATCCCGAAGATTCTTATTTCAATATGAACGGTGCGTGGGGAGTATATTCAAATTTCCCATCCGGGCGCATCATTATTTCAGACAGGCAATTCGGACTCTTTCTGTTTGACTGGGAACGTACCGTCTTTAAAGATACAGCAGCTGACCTGTTTGGACTTTATCCGAATCCTTTATCTTTCGGAGAAACCTCAATTCTACGAGCCCCTAATGATGAGATCCAAATCTTTTCGGTCCGGATTTTTGAAGCAAATGGCAAAGAGTTGAATTCTATTTCGACCGAAAATAACAGCTTCTCTTATCTAACAGCGCCTGTTACTTCCGGAATATATTTTCTTGAGATCAGCTATATCGATTATCTTGGTGAAAATCGCAAGGTCCTGAAAAAATGGGTGATTACTTGAAAACCTGTTCAACCGCATCTGCAACAAGATCATTCTCATAACCCCGCTGTAAAAGAAATCGGGTCAATTTTATTTTCTTCTCCCAAAGAGAATCTTTTTTCAAAGAAAGTTCTTTCTGCTTTTTACTTGCGAGAGAAAGCAATGTTTCCTGGTAAAGATCCTGATTAATTACGTTTAGTGCCACAATGATCAATTTTGAGGAAACACCTTTCGCTCTTAGACCTGCATAGATCTTTCGTTTACCCCATTTTTTGATCCTGAACTTTCCCGAAACATAGCTTTCAGCGAACCGTGTTTCATCAAGAAAACCAGCTTCCTTAAGATGCTTCATTAATTTCTCCTGTAAATCGGGTGAAATCTTCAACTGGACGCATTTGGCTTTTACTTCAGAGACACATCGTTCCTGATAGGCACAGAACATTTCCAGCTTCAAACGAGACTCCTCTATTGAAAGATCCATTAAAGCGCTATCTCTTCCTGATCTTTGTTAACGAAAGTATACTCCAGAAGATGATTAGCAGTCACACCCTGAACAGGTATCCATTTGCCATACTTCATGAACCAGCGCATCTGTTTGGAAAATAAACCACGCTTGAAATAGGCTTCCAGATAAGGATGTACGAACAAAGATATACCGGACAACTTACGTTCTTTAATCAGGTAATTCAAATTGTTTTCGATCTCTTCGGCAAAAAGAATACTCGCTTGCACCTCTCCTGTTCCTTTACACGTGGGACAGGTTTCAGAAGTATTAATGTCTGTCTCAGGACGAACACGCTGCCTGGTAATTTCGATCACACCGAATTTGGAAGGAGGAAGGATGTTATGTTTGGCGCGATCATTCTGCATGAACCCTTTGAGCTTATCAAAAAGAATCTTGTTGTTCTCTTTATCATGCAGATCGATAAAATCGACACACACTATACCACCCATATCTCTGAGTTGTAACACTCTCGCGATCTCTTCAGCTGCCTCCACATTTGTTAAAAGCGCATTCGTTTCCTGTCCATCGGCACCTTTTCTATTTCCGCTGTTCACATCGATCACGTGCATCGCTTCGGTATGCTCAATGATCAGATAACCCCCACTTGGAAGGGGAACTTTCTTGCCGAAAAGTGTTTTAATTTGTTTGTTGATCCCGAATTTCTCAAAGATACCGAGCTTTCCATCATACAATTTGAGGATCTTCTCTCTACCGGGTGCAATACCGAGAATAAATTCTTTCATCTCCCCGAAAAGCGTCTCATCATTGACATGAATATTGGTAAAATCACCATTTAGGAGATCCCGCAATATGGAAGATGTCTTGTCAATTTCACCTAATACCCTTTTTGGAGGAACAGCGGTCTTAAGATTGGAATACATTGTCTTCCACTTCTCCAGAAGATTTTTCAAATCCTGATCGATCTGTTCTATCTTCTTATTCTCTGCAACCGTTCGGATGATCACACCAAAATTCTTAGGACGAATACTGTCCATAATATCTTTAAGACGATCTCTTTCAGCCTGATCCTTAATTTTTTGTGAGATTGATATCTTGTCTGAAAAAGGAACCAAAACCAAATATCTTCCTGCAAGTGTAATCTCAGCACACAGGCGAGGTCCCTTACTCGAAATGGGTTCCTTGGCTACCTGAACAAGGATGGATTGGGATGACGAAATGATGTCATCGATCTTACCGTCTTTCGGGATGTCTTTTTCTCCCTTGAAATACAACAGATCAGCAACATTCTGCTTGCCGTGGAGCGTATTTTTGGTAAACTTATTCAGTGAATTGAACTGAGGTCCAAGATCCAGATAATGAAGAAAAGCATCTTTGTCGTAACCTACATCAACAAATGCAGCATTAAGACTGGGAACTACTTTTCGCACTTTGCCAAGATAAATATCACCGACTGAAAAGTCGTTACTACCCTGCTCTTGGTGGAGCTCAATAAGTTTTCCGTCACGCAGCAAAGCAAGCCAGATACCGTTTTGACGAGCATCTACAACTAATTCTAAGCTCACGAAAATTGATTTAGAAAATGAATAAACAGAAAAAACTTAGTAGGCAAACCCACTAAGTTTACTGGTAATTTAAACCAAAGAATTACTTCTTCTTTTTGTGACGGTTCTTTCTAAGTCTCTTTTTACGCTTGTGCGTAGCCATCTTGTGTCTCTTTCTTTTTTTACCGCTTGGCATAATTCTATATTTAAGTTGTTACTTTCTGATGAAAAATAGTGTCAAAAAAAACACTCCCTCGAAAGGGAGTGCGAAGATAGCTATTTCATTTAAATAAACTAACGCCGTTAGTAATTAGTTTACTTTAACTTTGTTTTTCACTTCATCAACAAATGTCTTTGCAGGTTTGAATGAAGGAATATTGTGAGCAGGAATAATGATAGTAGTGTTTTTAGAGATATTACGACCTGTTTTCTCAGCACGCTCCTTAACGATGAAGCTTCCGAATCCACGCAAATAGACGTTCTCTCCTTTGGCAAGCGATGATTTAACAGAAGTCATAAAAGCTTCAACAGCTTTCAAAGCTTCTAATCTTTCGAGTCCTGTTTCTTCTGCGATGTCCGCAACGATGTCTGCTTTTGTCATTTTAAATGATATTTAATTTGAGTACTGATTTTCAGACACAAAGGTAGTTTTCTAAAAGATTATATTTTTGTTACACCGAAAAAAAAACCGGAATTTTCCCTGAATGACTGATTTTAAGCTACTAATCATCAATTGGTATAGACAAAACAAAAGAGACTTGCCCTGGAGAGACACAATCGACCCATTCAAAATTTGGTTATCAGAAGTGATTCTGCAACAAACTCGCGTTGATCAAGGACTTCCTTATTACATAAAATTCATTGAGAATTTCCCTGACATTCATTCCCTTGCTGGGGCAGATGAACAATTGGTGCTTAATCTATGGCAGGGACTTGGCTATTACAGTAGAGGAAGAAATCTTCATCATACAGCTAAATTCATATCGAATGAATTGAACGGGGAATTTCCAAGAAACAGTAAAGAACTTCAGAGGCTCAAGGGCATCGGACCATACACTGCCGCAGCCATTGCTTCTTTTTGTTACAACGAAATTATTCCGGTAATCGATGGAAATGTTTCGAGAGTAATATCGCGCGTTTTTGACATTTCCACACCTATCAATTCATCAGAAGGAGAAACAGAGATCAAAACACTCGCTGAGGAACTTATTGACAAAATTGATCCGGCAACATTCAATCAGGCCATAATGGAATTCGGCGCCTTGCAATGTAAACCCGTTCATCCAGATTGTTCCATTTGCCCATTGAATCAGTTCTGCCTCTCCAAACAAAATAATACAGTAGATCGTCGTCCTGTCAAACTCAAAAAAGGAAAGATCAGGGAACGTTTCTTCCACTTCGCACTTATCTCCAATGAAAAGAAAATCATACTTCAGAAACGAGAAGAAAAAGATATATGGCAACACTTGTATCAATTTCCACTTCTGGAAACCGGAAGTCAGGAGGCTCCGTATGAAATCCTACCAGGTTTCATTGTAAAAAGCGCAGTTAGATCTTCTGCGGCAATCAAACATATTCTATCTCACCAACATATTTACGCGTATTTTCATCACTTCGATCTTAACGAGCAGGCATTCGTGAAACTCGAAAACTTTAGTATTGTTGATCGAACCGAACTCTCCGAATATCCATTACCGCGACTAATTGATAAATATTTACTTTCGATATAACAGGAATTGATTGTTCACATCTTTTAGAATAATTCTCATCAATACAGTGATTATAATCTATCTTTGTTTACATAATTTAAATTGATGGCCGGTAGTGTAAACAAAGTTATCCTCATTGGAAATCTGGGAAAAGATCCTGAAGTCAGACACCTCGAAAATGGGGGAATCGTTGCAAATTTCCCTCTTGCTACGTCTGAAGTATTCACGGACAAGACAACCGGAGAGAAGAAGGAAATTACAGACTGGCATGACATTGTAGTTTGGAGAGGATTAGCAGAGGTAGCCCAGAAATATATTCGAAAAGGAACTAAAATCTACGTGGAAGGAAAGCTCAAAAAACGTTCCTGGCAGGACAAAGAGGGTCAAACTCGCTATTCCGTGGAGATTGTTGCAGATGAGCTAACCATCCTTTCCAGGCCTGAAAATTCTGATCGCGAACCAACCCGGGTGCCCTATAACTCAGAGGGTGCCCCGCAGCCACCTGCACCAATGAATGACCTGACGCCTGATTCTGAGGACGGGTTACCTTTTTAATTGCTAATGAACACAGGAGATCATTCCAGTAGTCTGTTTTTTCCTCTGCTAATGCAAACGAGCGTGCCTCTATCGCAGACCATGATCTTTTTTTTGACACTCATTGTATTGTTGGTATTTGCTGCGTTGGCATCAGGCTCTGAATCAGCCTTCTTTTCGATTGGACCTAAAGAAAAAGAATTATTGCGCTCTCAGGATTCCCGCTCTGCAAAACAGGTCCTCAAACTTCTTGAGAATCCAAAAGAACTTTTGGCAATATTGCTTATCACAAATAACTTCGTGCTCGTTGCCATAGCGATTATTTCCAGTGCTTTGATTGAGTTATTCCTTGGCCCTGCAAACGAAGGGAATGAAACGCTTCGCTTTTTTATTGAAGTAATAGGAATCACTTTCACTATGCTTTTGTTGGGTGAAGTGATACCGAAGATCTACTCCTCGAGAAATTCCGTACGAATGGCGAAATTATTAGCGATTCCTATAAACGCCATCGGACTTATCCCACCTATTTCCTGGTTGAAGATACTTTTGGTAAACGGAACGAATATCATTCAAAAAAAGGCCAAAAAAAGAAGCGTTCGTATCACTTCGGATGATCTTGAACATGCCTTGGCTCTTACGAAGGAAGAACACACCTCAGAAGAGGAACAAAGGATCTTGGAAGGAATTGTGAAATTCGGACATACGGAGGCCTGTCAGATTATGCGGTCAAGAATGGACGTTGTGGCACTGAATGAAGATACCTCTTACAAGGATGTTATCACCTTGATACTTGAGGCAGGATACTCAAGAATACCTGTATATTCCGGGTCGATCGATCACGTTACCGGTATTTTGTATATCAAGGATCTCCTGCCTCATCTGTCTGAAGATGATCTCAAATGGCAAGAATTGATACGGAAACCTTTCTTTATACCTGAGAACAAAAAGATCGATGATCTTTTGAAGGAGTTTCAAGATAAGAAAATGCACATGGCAGTTGTGGTAGATGAGTACGGAGGTGCTGCGGGAATTGTAACTCTGGAGGATGTATTGGAGGAGATCGTTGGGGACATCACAGATGAATTCGATGAAGAAGAAATTATTTATACTCGTATAGATGACCGAACCTTTCTGTTCGAAGGAAGAACAACTTTAGTTGACTTCTACAAAGTCACTAATATAGACAGCAAGCCATTGGAAGCTGCTAAAGGTGATTCAGAAACGATCGCTGGGTTTGTTGTTGAATCAGCGGGAAGAATACTTAAGAACAATGAATTCATTTTATGCGGAGACATTAAACTGATCGTTGAATCCTCGGACAAGCGACGGGTCAAAATGATAAAAGTAATACTACCGGAAGCAAAAGACGAACAATGAAACGGTACCTACTAATAGTAATTCTATTTACATCATGCTCGGGAGAAGAAGTATCCATACCTAAGCCTCCTACTTATCTCCGGTTAGAATTACCTAATCATAGTTTTGTGAATTATAAGAGCAACTGCGGATATTCTTTTGATGCATCCAAAATCTTCAACATAAAAGATGTCGTGGATTCTTCTGGTAATATGTTGTGCCATAAAGATATAGATCTCGGTCCATTGAATGGTATGATTCATTTTTCTTACATAGAAATGAAGGAACCGCTATCGAGATACGTAAATTATGCAAATGATAAAGTAGACGAACATAAGCTTAAAGCAACGGCAATTGAGGATTTGCGTATCATCGAGCCCTCTAAACGTGTTTTCGGAACTTTCTTCGAACTCCAGGGGGATGTCGCTTCACCATTCCAATTCTATCTGACCGATTCAATAAGTCGGTTCGTAAGTGGTGTTGTCTATTTCAATTCACGTCCCAATTACGACTCGCTGAAACCCAGCCTCGATTATCTGAAAACCGATCTACTGCAACTGATCAATACCTTCCAATGGAAGTAACACGAAACACTTTTTTCTTAAGTGTTGGCAGCAATTTAGGAGACAGGTTATTACATCTGCAAAATGGATTGAACGCATTACAAAATCATGGCTGCGAAATCTTATCCTGTTCTTCCGTTTACGAAACTGCCGCAGTTGGAATGAATGATGCTCCTGCTTTCCTTAACGCTTGTGTAAAAGGAACTACGGATCTCAATCCATTTCAATTAATGGATCTCTTACTGATGATCGAACAGAAAAATGGAAGAAACAGATCTACTGTTGGTGTAAACTCGAGAACACTGGACATGGATGTACTTTTTTATGAGAACCTAGTACTGGTCACGGACAAATTAATTCTACCTCATCCTCGATTCAGGCAACGTAAATTCGTCTTACTCCCATTACTGGAGATTGCACCAGAATTTATTGATCCCGTAAAATTGAAACCTATTCAACTTTACCTCGTAGAAATCGACGATTGTTCGGAAGTAAAAAAGCTTGATCCAGAACGGATAATATTGAGATTTTAAGGCTTTTTAACTTCTTAAAACAAATTTATAATTAATATTGCCGAGCAAATTAGTAAACTTAATTCTTCGATATGAAAAAACAAAGCTTCAAAGGTTTAGCTTTCCTTGCACTAGCGGGTGGAGTTATATCTAGCTGTACCTTGTTAAAAGGCCTTGATTACAAGGTAAATCCAAGCCCCTTGGAAATGCACGGAGACTCCGTTAAAGTTCATGTAGACGTTACGTTCCCTCCTAAGGGAATCCGTAAAAAAGTAAGCGCAGAAATTACACCAATGTTGGGTGATATAGCCCTAAAAACGGTAACTCTACAGGGAGAAAAAGTTACAGGAAATGGTTCGGTAATAAATTTCAAATCAGGCGGCACTTATGCATACGATGATATTGTGGCATACAGATCTGAAATGGAGAATACCGAATTGAAAGTAACAGGAAAAGTAACGAAAGGCAAAAAAGAGAAGCCCGGACTTTTTCAAGAAAAGAAGATCGCTGATGGTACAATCATCACTCCTAATTGGGTAAACAAGGATTACAAAGTAATTTTAGAAAAGGATCAATTTACGCGTGTTACCGAACAAACGTTTACAGCTCAGATCAATTATGAGCGTGGAAAATCTGATGTTCGTCCGGTTGAATTGAAGGATAAAGATATTGTTGCACTTATCAATTGGTTGAAAGCAGCTCAAACAAATCCTAAAATAGCAATCAAATCAATCAATATTACTGGTTATGCTTCACCTGAAGGAGAAGAGAACAAGAATAACACACTTTCCACGGATCGTGCTGAAGCGGCTAAAACTGCGACTATCAATCTTGCTAAGGCAGCGAAAAATTCAACAGTTGAAACGGTTTCTTTCAACTTGAACGGTCGTGGTGAAGATTACGAAGGATTCAAAAGGGAACTTCAGGCTTCTCAAATGAATGAAGACGAAAAGAATCTTGTTATCCGTGTTCTTGAAATGCATTCTGATCCGGTTACTCGCGAAACAGAAATGCGTAACATGGGTAAAACCTTCAAATATCTGGATGATAATATTTTCCCGAAACTTCGTCGTGCTGAGATCTCTATCGTTTATGATCTTACAGGATACACGGATGAAGAGTTGAAAACGCTTTCAACAACAAAACCTGATTCATTAAAGATTGAAGAATTATTGTTTGCAGCAACCTTAACAAACGATCTAATTACAAAACTTCAAATCTTCACTGCAGCTCAATCTAAATATCCTGAAGATGCTCGTGCGCACAACAACGTTGGAGCTGTTCTATACATGCAAAACAAAGCTGTTGATGCAAAAAATCACTTTGAGAAGGCAAATTCACTTGCAGACAATGCCATTCACAAAAACAATCTGGGTGCATGTGCCGGCGTTGCTGGAGACAGAGCGAAAGCAAAGCAATTGTTCAACCAAGCTAAAGAAGCTGGAAATGAAGTAGGTTACAACATGGGAATCCTTCAGATCATGGCAGGGAAATATCCCGAGGCAGTTTCAAGCTTCGGAGCGGATGCATCGTTCAATAAGGCTCTTGCTGAAGTATTGAATAACTCAGCAGATAATGCTGTTAAAACACTTGATAAGTCAACAGACAAAGAATCAGCTCAAGGTTTCTACCTTAAGGCGATCATTTCTGCTCGTCAGAATAACGTTGATGCAACTGTGAGCTATCTTAAGAATGCTTTTAGTAAAGATTCTTCTTTGAAAGCAAAAGCTGCAAAAGACAGAGAATTCTTGAAATTCGCTGAAAATGCAACTTTCTCAGGAGCTGTTAAATAAGAAAACAAGTAGAAATTAAGTTGGGAAAGCCTGCCTAATGCAGGCTTTTCTTTTTTAGTGATATCCTTTATACGTAGTAATCAACGCACCACTACATGAAAGCAAGTCTGCCACATTTCATAGGTGACCCAGCACTTTCCTGCCCCACGTAATTCATACAATGTTTCAGCAAGCACATCCTTTAGGTAAGATATCTCGCTCTTAGATAGAGTTCGATTTGCATAGAACTGTAGATATGAAATATCAAAACTAGTTCCATGTAGATGAGAACTTTTCGTAATAGCATTTCGGTTTCGTTTCTTTAAGCGTTTAATAGATTTAGTTGTTCGCAAGATCGAAGTAATAGTGAAACGAGCGCACTCCAGATTCGTATTTTCGAGCTTGCGGTGAAACCTAAACCCCAGCTCATCAATAAATCCACGAGCTGTAGG
>JBIITO010000188.1:0-2568 GCA_044340465.1 Crocinitomicaceae bacterium
GTTAAAAAAGGAAAACTGTAATACATCGTATCAAGCAAGAAATACTCATTTGCTTCTACCTTCACCAATTTCCCCTGATTGACGTATTTAACTATATCCCGCCCTGTTTTCATGTATCCTCCCGGACCATTCTGGAAAGATTCGCCTATGTACCAAATGGCTTTATCATTCATAATGGGGGCATGATCGATCACTTCATAGCAGGCCTTCGGTTCAAATCGTTCACGCTGCATTCGGATCTCCTCGACAATAGTACGATATACTCTCGGAGAACTTTCGGGATATGCATTCCAGATGCCGACAGACACCAATAAAAGCCCGGAGCAACCGGCAATCAGAATATACTTTCTCTTCCTCAATCCTCGAAGTTCAGCTCAAAAATAATGAATTGAAAATCTAAATGAACTATTCCTTTAATCGAGCACGCCAATGGTGAAACAAATATATTTGTTCAGATTGCCCAGGCGTTGGGGTGATCGAAAAGGGGATCTTTAACTCTATCAGGTCCATGAGGGTTGAATATCCGGATCTCGAAATGATCTTTTCAGCACTCATTATCAGTTCATCACACTTTCGCCAGTCATTTGAAAAAATAACGGTCGAGCTGACATGAAAAGATAGGTCTTTTAACTCCTCAGGAACTATGAATGTAACATTCCCTGAGACAACTGACGCGGCTTGTTCGATCGCAAATTGTCTTGCAAAGTCAGTAGGTCCACTAACAACCACCACGACACCTTTTTTATCGCGTTCCCTGTGCTGATAGATTTGAAAGCGAGACAACGTTCCGATGTAAATTGCGTTCAACTTTTCGGTACCTTGACTTAATTTTCCTGCAAAATTTAACTGTTCATCATCAGGTATCCACACTTCATTGAACCTGCCGATCCATCGAAAATGAAGCCGTTGCAGAAGCCCTTCGAACCAAAATAAAGGCAACTGTATCTGATGTATAAGGAAAATAGAATGTATTTTTTCAGAAAGAAACCCGTAACGATGATCCGAAATGACGATGTCGATAGCATGTTCAGCACAGTATTTTTCAACTTCTTCCCTCTCCTTCTTCCATCGCTGTATAAGTAATGGAAGTTGCTTCAGAAGACTCAAACGAAACGAGCCTCCTTTGCTGAAATCGAACGGATAGCCTTGATGATCAATCCATTTTATATCTTCAAAATATTGACCGATGATCGACTGTTGCGAACGATCACCGGCAAAAAATACAGCATTATTGTTCTTGAGCAAGAGTTCGATCAAGGGAATACATCGTGCCACATGTCCCATACCCCAATTAAGAGGTGAAATAAGTATTCTCTTCGCTTGTATCTCGGATGGGCGCATGAAAAAAATAAAATCGAATTGTAATCAGAAAATTTGATGTCGAACCATCCGATTCAAACCGCTTGAAGACCGAATATTAACAAAATATGTTCCTGCCGATAAGTTTAATTCTTGAATAGGAATTATGGTCGATTGTTTTGAGGAAAGTTCACTACTATACAAGATACTTCCTTGAGTATTGGCAACAGAAATAAACAATAGATCATCCATTGGCTTAGTCTTATAAAAAACATAAAAATCACTTGAAGAAGGATTCGGATATGTCATAAAATCATTTTCAGTCAAATCGCAGTTAACAACTACTGGTTCAAACACATTTATATCACCATTTATATCAGCTTGAGTTAGGCGATAATAAGTGAACTCATTATTTAATCTATCTTCGAAATAATAGTTCAATAAATTTTGCGAATTTCCGGCCGCGGGTACATTTCCTGATTTTGTCCAAAACACCCCATCTTCTGATTTTTCAACTTGAAAATAAGCCGAATTTTCTTCTGACGCAGTAACCCAATTCAGTATGACAGTTTCATTATCAACACAAGTGACCAAAAAATCCATTAAATCAATGGAAAGTGCTTGATTCGTTTGCTTTAAACCAATAGCATGTTCACTGAAGGACGTATAACCAAGTCTTTGCGCATAGCCCTGTGCGTTATCAAATATACGTCCACCTAAACCATATCCTGGAATAGTTGTAGTTTTATTAAACGTATCCCACGAAGCGTAATCAATAGATCCATCAGAACGTTTAACTGCAAAGAAATTATTATCATCAATCGGACTTAATCCGGTACCGTTTACATATAACCTCACTCCATAAGAGCCAGTGGTAGGATTTGTATTCGGTAGCAAAGACCAAATAGTGTTTCCTAGAATATTGGATAGAGTTGAACCTTCCTGAACGCACTCAACTCTAGAGTCAACATTATCTCCGGATTCAATCAATGAATAAACCGAAGCATCTACATAGGTAATACCACTTAAATAATTATTCAACAGGTCTACCCTCCTGTAACCATCAAAAGCAGAAGACAATCCAATCGGGAACTCGTATAGAAAAGAATCATTTGCAAGATATCTTCGATAGGTTCCGAAAATATAACTGTCATCGCCCGTTGTGTGTTTTAAATCTTCGGTATTGGCAGAACTGTGAATAAGTTTATGAATGCCGGTATCAACAACTCCCTCCGAAAGTTCCAATTTGCTTTCAATTGTAAAATCAGT
>JBIITO010000085.1:0-10683 GCA_044340465.1 Crocinitomicaceae bacterium
TTTTAATCCTCCTCCTGAAACAATGAAATTACTACAGCCCTCTATCCCATTCACTTTTTGTTCAGTCTTGCCAGAATATTCAAGCGTGCTTCCTTGTTGAAAATCCCAGGAATTATTGATTTTAGAAAAACCATTCCAGGTTGTACTATTCAAAGAAGTAATGACCGTGTCTACACTACCAAAAATTCTGAGCTTACCTCCATTTTCAATAGTCAAAGTATTTCCGGCCATCCCGCTGACACCGGTTTCAATATATCTGCAATTCAACGTCCCTCCATTTTTAATCCGAAACGCTGTATTTTTCGCACTATTATTGTTCTTGCAATAGATTGCTCCATCTATGTCGAGCGTCCCATAAACATTGAATGTACCACCACAATTTTCGGGATCTGCTCCATTTAAACCATCCAACGAAATATGACTCATTGCAGAGCCCTTTCCTCTGCACTTAACAGTCACTCCTGTATCAATAAATACATTAAACATGGAACCAATCATGTCTGTACCTGGTTCATTTGCATCATTATACAAAACAGTTCCTGATGTTTCATGTCTGATTAACGATACATCCATTTGGATAGTCAAATTTGTTGTTTGTGCAGGATTAATGTCGTTATCCTTACGTATACGCATAGCAGTAAAAGAACCTGAGCCGGAGATTTTACAGTTGTTTCCTCCAGCAATATCAAAAGATATATCATCTCCCTCAACATCTCCTATAATTCCATTACATAGAATATCACCATAAACCTGTACATAGGTATTAATTCCCCCAAATTGATTATCCCACAATTTACCTCCCGCATCAACAATTAAATCTTCTACATTCCAAGGGGGAGAACCTGACCCATCATTATCTATCACATGACCATTGGCTATTGTAACAGTTGCAGAAGAAGAATTGGGATAATCACCCATTAAGCAAGAAACCCAACAATTTCCGTCAAATTTTTCCCATGTAGTATTCACTCCCCAATTGCCACTTGTCTTACTGCGGTAGTCACCAAGATCTGCAACGTAAAGATCTGGAGACCATTGGGCATATAATGTGACATTTGTAGATCCCATTGAATAAAGAGCACCATTAAAGTAGCTTAATCCTGAACCATCAGCTGCTGAATTCCATCCCGCAAAAACATATCCATTGCGATAAAACAAATTTGAAATTAGAGGGTATGAAGTCCCTTCTTCAATAGTCTGATTAAACATTGTACCACAGGTCGCTCCATTACCAACGAAAGTAATAGTGAATGAGCTTCTTTCGCTCAGACAATTTTTGTCAGAATAAAAGTCGTTTAGACAACATACATCAGACTTTGAAGAATATGGAACACCTATACCTGATGTTTCGATCAGTTTAATTTTTAAATGGCGCCTTGAAATATTAACATAATCATTTCCAAAACAATTAAACCCTCTGAAATTAAAAAAAGAAAGTATCAAGAATATTCTTAGATGCATTTTAAATACTATTAATATAGTCTCAAAACTTAAATGAAATGAAGCAAAACCAATTAATCTGTCTAGAGACCACAAATTTGACAACAAAGAGGGAATAAAAAAATGGAATTAAGAAAAATATCCGATTCTCTTTGCACAAAATTTGATTACTACCTTGTTTATATCGAATTCATTATATCGCTCCTAAACGAAATCACAAGAAGTTAATTTGAATTATAACCGTCTGAAAACTATCCGATATTTAGGTTTTAATTTTAGACCGGTGAATTTTTCATTGAATATACCAACTTTGCTTCTATCTTTAGCGTTCAAATTAATAAACAAACAACCTATGTTCGACAAGAATGAATTTAAAAAATATGCTACCAAACACATGGGTTTGAGCAGCATGCACATGGAACATTACATCGAGTCATCCCTCACCCCCTATATAATTGAAGAGCGTTCGCTGAACATGACTCAAATGGACGTTTTCTCACGATTGATGATGGATCGTATCATTTTTCTAGGGACAGGAATCGACGATTATGTGGCTAACATTATAAATGCACAGCTTCTCTTCCTGGAGTCCGTGGATTCTAAAAAGGATATTCAGATTTATTTGAATTCTCCGGGAGGTTCTGTTTATGCAGGTCTGGGAATTTATGACACGATGCAGTATATAAATCCGGATGTTGCTACGATCTGCACGGGAATGGCTGCTTCAATGGGTGCGGTTTTAATGTGTGCCGGAGCAGAAGGAAAGCGTTCCGCGTTGAAACATGCACGAGTGATGATACACCAGCCACTTGGCGGTGCGCAGGGTCAGGCCTCCGACATTGAGATTACTGCACGAGAGATCCAAAAATTGAAAAAAGAGCTCTACGATATCATCGCGCAACACTCAAAACAAACTTATGATAAAGTTTGGGCTGACTCCGACCGCGATTACTGGATGACAGCTGAGGAAGCGAAAGAGTATGGAATGGTAGATGAAGTACTTATCCGCAATAAGAAATAAATTACCTTTGTAACTAACTACGGAAGATCCACTTGATATCAGGTGGATCTTCCTTTTTCTTAAATCGTTATGTCAAAAAAAGAAACGGGTTGTTCATTTTGTGGTAGAAGTCGAAACGAAGTCGGAATGCTAATCGCAGGTATTTCCGGACACATTTGTGAATCGTGTATAGAACAGGCGCACACTATTGTGAAAGAAGAAGACGATCTGAATAGAAAGAAGAAAACCTCGTCCTCTGTCGTTAATCTTCTTAAACCGTCTGAAATAAAAGCACAACTCGATGAATACGTTATAGGACAGGAAGATGCCAAGAAAGTTCTCTCAGTTGCTGTTTACAACCACTTCAAGCGTCTGAATCAGCCAGTCACTAAAGATGAAGTTGAGATTGAAAAATCGAATGTAATTCTAGTTGGTCGCACAGGTACAGGAAAAACATTGCTTGCTAAAACGATCGCTAAAATGCTGAATGTTCCCTTCTGTATTGCAGATGCTACGGTACTAACAGAGGCTGGTTATGTTGGAGAAGATGTAGAGAGTATTCTTTCAAGACTTTTGCAGGCTGCCGATTACAACATAGAAGCAGCGCAACATGGAATAGTGTTCATTGATGAAATTGACAAGATCGCCCGCAAAAGTGATAATCCTTCCATCACACGAGATGTCTCAGGAGAAGGTGTGCAACAAGCGTTGCTAAAGTTATTGGAAGGTTCGATAGTTAATGTGCCGCCGCAGGGAGGACGAAAGCATCCTGAACAAAAAATGCTTCAGATCGACACGAAGAACATACTTTTTGTGTGCGGTGGAGCCTTCGATGGTATTGAAAAGATTATTGCGAGTCGTGTAAATCGTCAAACGATTGGATTCTCCGGTTCCACGGAAGAACGTATCGACAGCGAAAGTTTGTTGAAGTATATCAATCCGACAGACATTAAATCATTCGGACTTATTCCTGAATTAATTGGTCGTTTCCCGGTACTTACCTACCTCGAACCACTGGATGCAGCTAGTCTAAGAAGGATTCTCACAGAACCTAAGAATGCCTTAGTTAAACAGTACATTCGTTTATTTGAGATTGACGGTGTGAAATTAAATTTTGATGCTGAAGTACTTGAATTCATTGTGAAGAAAGCGATTGACTTCAAACTTGGAGCGCGCGGTTTGCGTTCAATTTGCGAAGCGATTTTGAACGATTCAATGTATGAACTTCCGTCGAAGAATGAAAAAGAATTCAGATTGAATCTTCCTTATGCAGAAGCTCAATTCTCCAAATCTAAGATCGCTAAACTGAAAGTGGCATAGGAAAACCTTTTTTAAGATATTCTAACTGATTTTAAACCGGCAATACTTGATCACACTTCCTTTTGCTGTGAATAGTTGTTCATAATGCGTTTTGATATGCAAGATCTCGCGCGTTTGAGGATCAATGGTTTCGGGTAAACTTCCGTACAGATCCCAAGTTAATTCTAAACATTCATACTTTTGTTCATTAATCTGCTCTTCAGTGTATTCAAACAGAATGTCTGAATCTGTTTTCATGTGCACAACCCCACCCTCCTTTAGAATTCGACGGTATCTATCAACGAAAATAGTTGATGAAAGCCTTTTTCGTGGTTTCTTCGGTTGGGGATCAGAAAAAGTAAGCCAGATCTCATCTACCTCGTTCTCTGCAAAATAATCACAAATGAAATCGATACGGGTTCGAAGAAACGCAACATTTACCATTTTCGTTTCCAGTGCTTCTTTCGCTCCAATGAACATTCGCGCTCCTTTAATATCTACCCCGATAAAATTCTTCTCCGGAAAGTGTTTGGCCAATCCAACGGTATATTCTCCTTTTCCACATCCCAGTTCTAAAACGATCGGACCATCATTTTTAAAATATTGTTCTCGCCACTTACCTTTCATTGGAAACTCATGGTTAGCGGCAGGCTGATAAACATTATCAAACTCCTGCATCAACGCAAACCTGCGCAATTTATCTTTCCCCATCGTGTCAATTTACTTGTAGAAATTCAACTTCGTAGCCCGTATGCTTACGGATATTGATGAGATTTCCTCCTTCAAACAGAAGGTATTGACCCTTTATTCCGGATAATATACCTCTAATTTCAGGTGACTTATCCAGACTCAAACTACTCACCTTTAACGGAAACTGATGAACAGGATAAGAAATTGAAATAACTTCATCGTTTTCTGAAAAGAATTGCTGAAGATCAGCTGGAAGTTTATCATGTAACGACCATTTTTCTTCGATTAGATCGATCGTTACATCGATCTCGTTCTTTAGCATACGCTGCCAATTTGTTTTGTCAGTGTAAAAAGATTTGAGCGCCACTTCAAGCATTCCTGCCTCATAACGATTCGGAGTCTGAGCAAGAATTATGGCAGACGCCGCTCCCTGATCGATCCATCGTGTTGGTACTTGAGACAAACGTGTTACTCCAACTTTAACAGTATCCGAAGCAGCGAGATACACCACATGAGGCACATTGTGATGTTGTTCCTCCCATGTAGGATCGCGACCTTCACCAAGATGCGCACGACATAATTCCGGACGAATAATACAATCTGCTGCTTCAGGCGCATTTATGAAACAGGGATAACAGAAACCTTCTCCAAATGATTTCTTTGTCGTCTTCCCGCAGGACTGACAAATGATCCTTCCAGTCCAATTCAAATGGATCTCTGACCCCAGCATTGCATTTATTTCCACATCTTCTCCTAGACGCAAAACATAGGTAACCTCCTTGCCAAAAGAAGTTTTCATTTTTTTAAGAACTCCTTTGTACATCTTTTATTCAGGAAGGATCTGCATTTTATCTGCAAAATGATAGCAGTAATCTCTGAGATCCTCACAAATCAAATGTTCTCCAGTTGCCCGCTCAAAAGTATCAGCCATCGTCAATAAAGTCTGGTGAAAAAACTGTTTCATTTCTTCCACCGACATGTCTTTCGTCCACAGATCGATCTTCATAGTGTTGTTATTGGAAGGATCCCATAAGGACAACAGCATTGCTTTCGCAACTGCATCTGCCACATCACCATCTTGTGCCGTCCATTTCATTGCTATCGGAAGGTTATTTTCATTCAAACCTACTATTACTTTAATTTCCGATGTTTTCACGATCTTCTCTTCCATATCAGTCAATTTCATATTCAACCAGGATATCGCTGTAAGAAGTTTTCAATAACTCCTCAAGCGTAACATCCATAATCTCCATGTATTTCAATATAATTCGATAGCCTAGGAACTGTCCTAGACGATCCGGACCTTTTTCCGGTAATCCAGGAGTAAATGGTCCTTCACTAAGTAAATTTTTGGTATTCAACTCATCGATCTTAAAGAGCATCTTTTCGTCAACAAGATACTTCCATAGCGCCCTTTCATTTTCTACTGCCCACTCATATTGTTTTGGATCGTAACGTAGTATGTAAGCCGGATCTTTATCTGGGAAGGCTGCTTGAGTGGCGTAGAGCGCCTTTCCCCAACGAACGATCTTTTGAGCTAGGTTGCCGTCCTCCACCGGTACCAGATGGGTAGTTACCCACGAGGCAACCGCATCTCTTGAGAGATAAACAGAATTCATGGCCTTTTTCTCCCAGTCCGGGAAGGTCTGATAAGGTAACTCCTTGACCACATCCGTTCCTTCACCAAGATAACGTTCCAATCCTATTCCTATCTCTTTATCCGTACTAAAGGCACTGGAAGTGAATAACGAATTCATGTACACTACTTTTTTTGGGGTTTTCATTTTCGTAAAATGTACTTTCAAGTTCTTGAATCCTTGATCGATCTCTTCGCTGTACGAAGATAGCTTGCTAAAACGTTCACCTATTCGGCGTTCCAGTCGCTGGACATACGGATCCTCAAGAAAGAGTCCCATACCTTGCTGAAATGCCGTATCCGAATCGTTAGGCATTTTGATGCAATAACCAATCTCGTATGCATAAACGTCTCCCAGTTCTGACTTACACCGTGAATTTAGATTAGGGAGATCATTTGGCGCAGTATGAACCATTAAGGAATCAAGATTCACGTAAGAAATACCCGTCGACATCCCTTCTGTGTTTACCTTCAACTTGTCTGTTGAGCAGCCAACAAAAAAGAATACCGCTATAACACTAGTTAAAAGGCTTTTCGGACTCATTTGAATTCGCTAATATTGTGATTCAAAATTAATCAATTAAATGTTCTCCCGGGAGTCAGATAAACCACACAATCTTAAATCATGAAAACAATAACTTTTCTTCTGATCATCTGTATTTTACCGTTTGCAAACTTTGCTCAAGACGCTGCTAGTAAAAAAGTTCAGGCTGGACTCGTATTTGGGAGCGGATTGAATTTTCAGGATGTGAAAAATACAGATTATTTTGAAACTAAACGTGTCGGAACTGATCTAACTGTTGGAATGAACATGAATTTTAATCTCTATGAAACCATCAGTCTTTGTACAGGGGTTGAATTTGACTTTAGCAATACCTATCTTAAAACAAATAATAATATTTTCTATCATTATAAAAACGAAAATATTACGTTACGTCAAGACAACATTCTTAATAGTTACAATACTTTTCGACTTGATTCCAGAAAAGATAAAACCATTTATTTGACTCTACCAACAATGCTTCTCTTTAGAACTAAATTCATTGGTTACTTTCGCTATTTTGGAAAATTTGGTCTACGTAACAGTTTTATGTTAAAAAATGAAAGTTTTGATGATGGATGGGATTATAAGAATGGATCTTTGACTGACAATACTGCTAGTACGAGCAATTCCGAATATGAAAAAGAACATATGACTACCGAGAAGAATCTATTCTTCTACAAAGGAGCAATAGGTATTGCAGCTGGAGCGGAATGGAATTTTTCTGGCACCACTTCACTCGTTGGTGAACTAGGTTATTACTACGGTCTGACTCCTCTATATTGGGAAAGGGATACGGATAATAATAAGCTATCCCTTTTCACCAGCGGTTTTAACAGTAGTAAAGGAGATGATGTATACCACCCTATCAAGGCGAGACAGAGCCAGTTGATGATGAAGATCTCCATCTTATTCTAACTCTTAAATTTTAAACGTGAATTGTAAAGCTGTCGAAGCACATATTGTAAATTGGCTGACTGACTACCTGACACAAAGTCCTCTCGAAGGATTGATAGTTGGTGTTTCTGGCGGTATTGATTCTGCCGTTACTTCTGCGCTTTGCGCTCTTACCCGAAAGAAGGTGGTTTTATTAAACATGCCCATTAAGCAATCCAGAGAGGAATTTGAAAGATCTTCAGCACACATTCAAGATCTTGAAAAACGCTTTCAAAATGTTAAAGGCCTAGAGATCGATCTTACGGGAATTTTCAATTCATATGAAGCAGCAATGCCTGAATCAACCACTAATCATGGATTAGCCATGGCAAATTCGCGTTCAAGACTTCGCATGATGACACTTTATGCTATAGGGCAATCTGAAAACTGTCTCGTGGCAGGCACAGGTAATAAAATCGAAGATTTTGGTGTAGGATTCTATACAAAATATGGCGACGGAGGAGTCGATATAAGTCCCATTGCTGACCTCACTAAATCGGAGGTATTTGAACTTGCCTCACATTTAGATGTCGTACGATCCATTCAAGATGCCAAGCCAACTGATGGTTTATGGGGAGATGGACGTTCGGATGAAGACCAGTTGGGCGCCACTTATCCCGAATTGGAATGGGCCATGGATTTTATCGGCGACGAACATTCATTGACCGAACGACAAAAGGAGGTGCTGGCCATTTATCGAAAATTCCATAAGCAAAACAAACATAAAATGGAGCCCATACCGGTATGCAGGGTCCCCAAAGAATTAAAACAATGATGAGGTTAATCTTTTTACTACTTATACTTTCCTGTCTTAAGATAAAGGTTTTAAGTCAAACCGATTTTAATAACTATACAACGTTGCTTTCGCGTGGAGAGATTCCAAAAGATTTCACCAAAGAAACCTACAACAAGATTCTTGAAGACGATGTTGATCGAGTGGAATTGAAAGGAGGTAAGGAACGTATTTTTCTGGAAGGAACGAACTACGCGATAGATGAAATCCTACATTCCGGATTAGTAGTCTACGGGGATCCTGTTACGGAGTACATCCGACGAGTAGCAAATAAGTTATTGGAAAATGATGCTCTTATTCAAACAAAACTTCGTTTTTACACGATCAAATCAAATGTTGCGAATGCATTTAGCACGGATCAGGGAATAGTCTTTGTTACCACTGGCTTGATTGCCCAACTTACCAGTGAAGCGCAATTGGCATATATTCTGTCCCATGAGATCTCTCATTATACTGAAAAGCACGTCCTTGAAACTTTTGATCTAGCAACGAGCAGAACATTGAAAAACTATGATCGTATCAATAAATTAAGCCAACATTCGAAAGAGAATGAATTTGAAGCGGACAAACTGGGAATTGCGCGGTACCATCAATCGGGCTATGCCGCAGAGGAGGTATTGTCAACTTTTGACGTATTGATGTATAGTTACCTTCCATTTGATGAAATTGAATTCCCAAAGACCTATTTTAATGCCAACCAATGGCACGTACCTGAAAGCCTCTTCCCTTCAAAAAAATACGAGATAAAAGCGGAAGAAGACTACAACGATGACAATAGCATGCATCCCAATATTAAGAAGCGAAAGGAAGCTGCCTCAAATGAAATCGCTAATCTTTCCAATTGGGGAACCAACCAATTTTTTCTTGGTGAAAATCTTTTCAAAGAAATCAGAAACATCTGTCGATTTGAAAATGTGCGCTCTGACATTTTAGATGCGAAATATGGCGACGCCCTTTATTCGCTATTTCTCTTGGAACGTGACTTTCCGAATTCTCTTTATCTGAAACGAATGAAAGCACAGGTATGGCTCAACCTGATGCTTTTTAAAACCGAGAATATTTCCGCAAAAGCAGTTGATAAAACTTCTGAATTGGAAGGAGAATCCGCAACCTTACATTTCTTCTTAAAAAAGTTGAACAACGAGGCAATGAGCACCCTTGCTCTTCGACAATTACATGACATTATCAAATCTACACCTATTGATAACGAACTACAGGCAATATACAGTCGATTTGTTACCAATTTAGCTGAAAACGAAAAGTTCAAAACAGAGAACTATTCGAAAAAGTCATTTCAACAAGCCTCATATGATTTTGAATCCTCAAAATCAGACACACTAATACGTAAGGAATCTGCCCTTACAAACAACTCTAAATACGATCGGATAAAGAATAAAAAGAACGTTGATCTTGCTCAGAATTTCGACTCAAGTAAATTCTACTTGTACGGTATCAACGATATTTTATCTGATCCTCTTTTTACTGATCTCTATTCTTCTAAAAAAGTTGCTTTCGAAAAAAAGCAGAACGCTAAAGAAGCATACAATTTTCTTTCAAGATCAGAAAAGAAAAAGTATGACATGGAGGAACGTATAAAGCAGTACAGTCTTGGAATAAATGAAATCATCGTTGTAGAACCCATCGTGCTTAGTTACAAGAATGAGGCTATCGATTATGTGAAATCTGAAAAACTTGAAGAGAATTTTTCAGCTGCGATTCAAGAGGCAGCAGTTTTATCGAATGTGACTGCACATATAATTGACAGTAGAACACTAATAAAAAAAGGCACGCAAGGATACAATGAGCGAAGTACACTTACAACGCTCTTGAATCAGTTAGCTGACGAAAAAAACATTGAAATCTTCCCTGTGGATTACCAACTACTAAAAACAATTAAGAATAATTTTGGTACAGATAAAGTCATGTTCTCTTTGGTCGAACATGAATATTCTCCAAATATTTCATCAACTGGTCTTTTCACTTCTGTACTTTTTTATCCAGCCCTCTTAGTTTATTTACCTGTTGGACTATTAACAGGGAGTAATACAGAGATTAATGTTCTTGTCCTAGATTTGGAAAAAGGATCGATCGTGAGTGGGATCAATTACTATTTCAAGGATGCACCTAAAAAACGTCAACTTGGAGCTCACATGTATGATATTTTTAAAAAATTCAGCACAAAAACAAACAACTGATTCAATGAAACTATTGGCAACCACTTTCTCCCTGATAATTACTTTAGCAGTTTTTAGTCAAAAGGATTACGGATTTTATGGCCAGAAAGCAATGGTTCAGCTAGAAGGTTTGGCAAACTATCCTTTCTTCTCTAATCTCATTACTAATGCTAT
>JBIITO010000102.1:0-7663 GCA_044340465.1 Crocinitomicaceae bacterium
ATCGTTTAGTGTGGTTACATATCCTGCATCATTGTTAAATGCACTAACGTTTGTTGGAACCGTTGGTATAGTTGGTGTATTCGAAAGATCATTGTAATTTCCACTGGTAGCAACAGGAGCTAAAGCAGGTGCGTTAGTCAAATCATTGTAATTACCACTAAAACCTGTTCCGCTTCCACTTGGTGGCATCGCTTCCCATTGCTGAGTAGTAATATTATATGTTAACACATCGCCATTATTAGCTCCGCTTAAGTCAAAACCTGCAATGCGCTCTGCTGTTCCTGCTGCAAACGCATAGAACGAACTGGCCAATTCTAACTGTCCAAGGTTTACAAAAGGAGAACCCGGAACAGTTTGGTATTCTACTTCCATCCAAAAACCGCCATTTTCCCATGGGATGTTTTGAAAGGCTGTACTTGGTGCGCCGTTGCATCCCGTACCCAACACATCGCGGTTGAGTTGTAAACTCATAAATCCATTTTGGTTGGTTGTGGTTTGGTGCAATGCACAATATACCAATGGGCCTGTTTGTCCACCTTCTTTAAAGGTAAGCCGAATGCTTACAGGCGTGTTTAACAATGGTTGGTTGTTAGCATCTCTTACTACCGCGCTAAAACTTACCAACTGCGGGATATTGGTTTGGGCATAGCTTAATACAGCGAAAAAGCTAGCGAATAAAAATGTACTTATTTTTTTCATTTTTTGGATTATTTAGATTTTACGATTTTAAATGTTTCTACTTTTTGAGTGCCTTTGGTTTGCACTTGGAGAACGTACGTTCCGGTAGCAAAGGAACTCATATCTAATTGGCTACTTGTAGCGGTAGTGCTTTGCTTATACACCACTTTACCACTCAAATCCATCAAATAGAGTTGATACTCGCCTTGGGGTAATTGACTCAAGTCCACATTCACCATATAGGTGGTTGGGTTTGGAAATACGCGGATGCTACTTTGTAACTTGAGTTCTTCAGTAGAAAGCGTAGTCTCTTCATAAGAGCTTTCTCCATACGAAGCGCTAATTTCCAACGAGCCATTGGCCCCTGATAAACTAGCACCATAAGGAGTGCCCATTACCGGCTGGAAATTGTCATTACTTGAAGCTACTGCACTGAAAGTAACACTCTCAATCGTTTGAGCATAGCTCATTGTTACCATAAACATAGCCGCTCCAAGCAGTGCAATGGGTTTTGCTTTGTTTTTTATCATCTTGTTTTTGTTTTACTTGTTAATACTCGTTTTTATTTGTTTTCTGTGTCGTTTCGGTTTTCCAATGAACGCTAAATAGGATATACGCGCTTCAAACCTACGCCTATACAACCAAATAGGATGAATAGTGGAAGTTTTGCTTCACATAATTATCTCAAAAATAGCATTATTTAGAAATTATCAAACGAATAGTTGGTGGATTGGTCATTCCTAATACTGACGTGCTATTCGGCTTATTTTAAGATTCTGTAAATTGTCTTTGTTTTATCACCTTCTTTATCAAATAATCCAAGTTCAACTCCCTTTTTTAAATCGCGACTAGCAGTTGCAGATGAAATTTCTTTGAAGACATTCATGTAATCCTTCCTACTGAATTCAGTTTGATTTAGTTCAGAAAAATAGGTCAAACGATCTTCTGTATTCAAAATGCGACTTTTGAAGTCTAGCACGTTATGAAGCGAATCGTCAATCACATTGAGCATGTACTCAATAAAAGGTGTCGAATTTCCAGACTTGTCACTTTGTGAAAGCGCGTGGTAGTAATTTCTTTGGGTTTTATGGATAATGTTCTCAAATGGAATAAATTCAAACACCGGATATTCCTTCATCAAAATCAACGTTTGCCACAATCTCCCCATTCTTCCATTACCATCTATAAAGGGATGGATGAATTCCATTTCATAGTGAAAAACGCAACTTTTGATTAGAGAGATTTCTTTGGACACCTTGAGATAACCAAATAAATCATTCATTAAATGCGGCACATTTTCAGCGGATGGGGCCATGTGAGCTATCCGATCACCAGCCATTATACCGACGCCTTTTTTGCGATATTTTCCATTCTCTGGTACTAAACCTTTCATCAGGATCTCATGAGCTTTAAGAAATGATTTTGATGATTTTGGATCAAATGAATCTAGTTGGTTATAAACGCTAATAGCATTCAAAACTTCATTGACATCTTTCTCTGGACCAATGATTCGCTTGTTTTCTATTAAAGCAGTGATCTGCTCCTCTGTTAGTGTATTTCCCTCTATGCTTAGAGACGAATGTATTGTTTTAATACGGTTTTCCTTCCTAAGTTTCGGAGATGGCTTGTCCAAAAACTTGGCATTGATCTGACCGAGTTTTTCTGAAATCGAAGCGATCAACTTTAAAATCTCTGGAGTTATTAGATAAGGAGGATTCATTTCTTGATACTATCATTTGATACTATCAAAGTTATAACAAATTTGCAGAATGGCAGCATGTTGTTCAATTAGCCATAACGGTTTGCAAACAGACGAACGGCTCACTTTTCAAAAGATCGTTTGTCCGAAGGTAAAACTTAATCTTTAAAATTATTTGTTGTTCCGAAGTATGATCCGGGCTTGCGCTTGCTTGCTGTTAGAGTAAGTCTTAATTAAATCTGAATAGAGATCTTTACTTTTCCACCCAAACCTTTTTCGACGATTTCAAAAAGTGTTTTGAGCGTCATATTGCTCCCATCATTTTCAACTCTGGAAATGTAAGTCCTTTTCTTATCAACCAATTCTGCAAGTTGTTCTTGTGTCAAGTGTTTGTCTTCGCGAGCTTTTTTTAGAAGCAACCCGATTTTAAATGACTCAAATTCACGCTCCAACTCATCACGACGAGAAGTACCCTTTTTACCGTATACTTCATCTTTGATTTCTTTCCATCCTCTAGTGCTCATGTCATTTCTTTTTTGTGTCATAATACTTCTGCATCAATTGCAGTGCCTTTTCAATTTCGTTTTTGGGAGTCTTTTGGGTCTTCTTTATGAAGCCATTTAGTAGAATGACCAGTTTACCATTGTCGAAAAAGCAAAATACTCTCCAAATATCGGATCCTAATTGAATCCTTGCTTCGTAAAGTCCATATATACCGACAAGCATTTTTAGATAATTGCTCGAGACTCTTTCGAGCGTTTCAATTGCTTCAATTATCTTAAAGATCTTGTTCTGAACTTTTACGGGTTGCTTCTTCAAGAACTCACTAAAGTTATTCTCAAATTCAACAACTTCGCGGACTTTTTCGTTCATAATGCAAATGTAACTTATAAGTTACTATTTTCCAAAATTATTTTGGGAGTTGAATGGGAGTGGGTGATGTACTCTAGTATAAACGCGCTTCAAACCTGCACCTATACAACCAAACAGGATGAATAGTGGAAGTTTTGTTTCACATAATTATCTCAAAAATAGCATATTTTACAAATCCTGAAATGGACCTAAGGGGGAAATTCTTACGAATTCCTACCTCACAAAAAGCGCATCACTCAAGCCTTGATTGACGCTGTAATTCGACAACGAAATGGTGATCGTTGTTTTTTTTCTGGTGTCTTCCTTGGCTTTGGTATCGCGGTTATTGATGTCGGCAGCGATGCTTTTTGGGAGTCTCTGTGTTTTAAAGCAAAACTTTCTATTCCAAAAACGTTGCGTTTTATTGAGGTAAGATCCGATGCTATCGCTTACTTGCTGTTATGCCGCGTTTCCTTCAATGGGTTTGATATTATTAAACTCTTGCTCTTTTTCATTTCGCTCTTCTTCCAGATCATAATCATCTTGAAGCCCTAACCAAAACTTGGCGCTCGTTCCGAAAAATTTGGCAAAACGAATCGCAGTGTCGGCAGTTATTCTTCGATTACCCTTTATAATTTCGGAAATGCGGGTTTGAGGGAGAAATGTTTCCTTTGCCAAACGATAAGCAGAGATCTCCATTGGAATCAAGAATTCCTCAAGTAAGATTTCGCCTGGGTGAATGTTTTTAAGCTTTTCCATCTGTTCTGTTAATGATAATCTACTATTCTTATTTCGTACGCATCATTATTGATCCATTTAAAAATGATTCTCCATTGATTGTTAATCCGAATACTGTAGTGTTCGTGAAGTTCACCTTTTAATTTTTCGAGTCTGTTAGCGGGAGGAATTCGAAGATCATTAACGTCCTGGGTATTATTGATCATTCTTAATTTTCGTCGCGCAACATCCTGGATCTCGTTTGGCAATTTTTTCGACCGAATACCATTCCAAATTTTCTCGGATTCTTTATCGCCAAAACTTTTGATCATTAATCCTGATTTACGTTACTAACGTCAAAAGTAAGTATTTGTTTTTTATTAAACAAGTTTTTTAGTAATCCTAACTCCGAGTGGGAGTGTATTATTCTGAATAACTTGTCCCTAACTGAAATTTTTCAGGGGATCGATTATAAGGTAAACAGTCTGATTTATTGTCGATTCTTCATCGGGTTCAAGTTAAACATGAACGAATTCCTACTTCACAAACAACGCATCACTCAAGCCCTGATTGACGTTGTAATTCGATAACGAAATGGTAATCGTTCCTTTTTTTCGGGTGTCTTCCTTGACTTTGGTATCTCGATTGTTGATGTCGGCAGCGATGCTTTTTGGGAGTCTCTATGTTTTAACGTAAAACTTTCCATTCCAAAAACGTAGCGTTTTATCGAGGTAAGATTTGGGTTAGAGATTGCTTGCTGTTATAAGCAAATCATTTTTACCAATCTTCAATATTGATGCTTTGATTTTGCTTAACAAATTCTTCAGCAGTCAACACTGGAATTCTTGCATGTTTAAAATCTTTCAAATTTCGCGTGACGAGGATATTAATCCCATTCTCTATAGCACAATAATATTGGATTGCATCTTCAAAATCCACGAAATCTGAATTTAATGCCAATTCTATAACCTTATCATCAACGGGTAGAACGTTTACTAAAACTTTAAATCTTGATAAAATTTTTCTTGCTTCGGTGGCAGATTTTTGCTTTGAAAGTATGTAATTCAAATTGCCAAAACATAGTGAAGAAACGCAAATTGTTACTTCCTGCTTATCTGCATTCGTGAAAAGTCGAGCTGCATAGTTATAAAATGGTTCTCTTTTTGCCAAGAGGTCAAAAACAACATCTGTATCTACGAATATTTTATTTGTCATTTGTATTTTTGGGTTAGATAGTCCGTGTAGTCATCTTTATCATCATATTTTTTTGGCAGTTCGATGACCCCTGATAAACTTTCAACCAATGGCGAGATGTTGTCTTTTGTTGAACTCTCCTTTGTGAGTAACTGCAAATAGCTTTCGATTAGTTTTGAAAGACTGATCTTCTTGGATTCTGCATAAAGTTTTGCCTGATTTATAATCTCCTTATCCAGTTTTAACGTCAATTTTGTGTCCATGATGATTAAATATACGTACAAATATATTAACTATATACGTACAAACAAAAGGGTGGTGATTTTTGCGTTGCAGGTTGCCACAATCTAACTGCTATCCAACATTTTCATACCATGGAAAAAACCATAGAAATGCCCGATAATTGGGCCGGTAGGAATCAGTAAAATTTCCCTTGATAAGACACAAAAGTAACTGCTAACGAATTCCTACTTCACAAACAGCGCATCACTCAAGCCCTGATTGACGCTGTAATTTGATAATGAAATGGTGATCGTTCCTTTTTTTCGGGTTTCCTGCTTGGCTTTGGTATCTCGGTTGTTGATGTCGGCGGCGACGCTTTTTGGGAGTTTGAACTTCTTCACATCGATCTCGAAGACCATTTTGCTGGGTAACCCATAGGAAACTTTATCGCCATAGGTGAATGTGGTGGTTACTGTACCATTCGTTTTAGTGGTTACCTGGGTTTTCATGAGCACGTTTCGGGTATAATCAACCCATAATTTCGCCAGAATGATCTCACTACTCTCACCATTTGGAATGACCGTCACCAAGACACTTTTTGTTGAATTAATAACGGTGGTATCTCCAAGAATGGACTGGTAATTATTTGAATTGCTGATAAACGAATTCACATTCGTAAAACCTTGTTTAGGCAAAATCACAATTCCTTTGGATTCGACTTTGAATTTATCTTTTTGCTTGAAATAGATCTTGGCTTTTGAAGGAAGGATCTTGATCATCGGGATGTCTGCGGTAACATTCGCTATAGCGGTATAATCCTTCACCGTATTCAATTTAGTAACCACTTTAGTCAACAGGGCGTTTGCCGTCTGTGCATTGCCGCATAAAACAGAGAACAGCACTATTATCAACAGAAGAATTCTCATGAGGTAATGTCTTTACGTTTGAAAGCGAAGACCGACACAACAACGAAAACAACGTTGTGTACCAGCAGAATCACCACAGACTCGCGGATGTAATCAAAGGGAACCGGATCTTCGAAAAAACTTCGCCAGGCGGCCATGTGGGTTGTGAACAGAAACGGTTTTATCGAATCAAACACTGTGACATCCAAGGTGCCGATGATCGTAAACAAAATAATGATGGCCATCGTCGCCACGATCGGACCAATGGAATTCTCCGCAAACGCCGACAAACAAATAGACAAACTGGACACCGTTAGCAGGGAAAGGTATGCCACGGCAAAACCAGCCCCGTATCTCCACAGGATTTCTGCATCCTGAAGGATCACGAGTCCATCACTGTTCAGCACTATGAGGTCACCCGTTCCAAAGATCATTCGCGAAACACCCAATGCCAGAAACCCAAGCCAAAAAGTCAAAAACAAGGTGTAAAGTGCCCCGGCAATAAATTTCGAAAGGACGATCTGCGTGCGTGAAATAGGCTTTGTAGCCAGCATTCGGATCGTTCCCATGGCTGCCTCACCCGAAATGAGATCTCCCGTAACCAACGCCACTAATAAAGGCACATGGACAATCAGCATCTGCAAAATGATAAACGCGATCAAATTTCCATTCAACACATGCCCATTGAACGTAAGGGTTTGCTCAAAACTTGAGGTCACAAAAGAAATAATGGACTTCCCATCCACTTTCATCGCAAAAATGATTATCCCTATGAGCAAGGTCAAGGCCCCTACTCCCAAGTAACTGCGAGGCTTCGAAAGGATCTTGACGAATTCGTTGTATGTGTTTTTCAGCAGCATCTTCAGGATTGAATGGTTTTTAAGAAGTAATCTTCCAGTTTTCGCTTGGGTTCGATCGTCGTGACATTGATCCCGTTTTCCACGAACAACTTGTTCACCAAAGGAATCTGTTGCTGTTCCAGAGCGATTTCGAATTCCTTATCTGAAATTACATTCACCTCCGCTGTTGAATACGCAGAACTCACTAAACTTCTCGCCTCTTCCAAACGATCTACTTCGAAGCGTACGACCAATTCCTGTGTATTCAACAATTCTTCTACACTTCCCTCAACGATGGTTTTACCTTGATTGATGATGACCATTCGGTTGGATATCAGTTCAATTTCGGCAAGTTGATGCGAGGAAAGGATGATGGTTTTGTTCTGTTCGTTTTTGAGGCGCAAAATGAGATTTCGAACCTCGACAATTCCCTGGGGATCCAGACCTGTTGTTGGTTCATCGAGAATGATGAGATCCGGTTTATGTAAGAGCGTTTGAGCAATTCCCAGACGTTGTTTCATCCCGTGCGAGAATCCTTTGACCTTATGTTTTCCGCG
>JBIITO010000101.1:0-7684 GCA_044340465.1 Crocinitomicaceae bacterium
GTGAGGATTATAGTCAAATTGCTGGACTGGATGCTGGCGCTGATGACTATGTTTCTAAACCCATCAAGCCCAAAGTCCTTATCAGTAGGATCAATGCTATGTTGCGAAGAAAGGGAATGATTGAAGCCGATAGAACAGAATCCAAAGGATTGGTCATCAATCGAGAAAAATACCTAGTAGAGAAGGATGGAAAAATTTTACAACTACCGAGAAAAGAGTTTGAATTATTAGCATTACTTGTTTCTAAACCAGGAGATGTTTTTGAACGCGATTTGATACTGGAAAAAGTTTGGGGCACCGACATTGTGGTGGGAGACCGAACGATTGATGTTCATATTCGAAAACTGCGCGAAAAGATCGGCGAACAGCGGATAAAAACAATCAAAGGGATTGGATATAAATTCATTCCTGAGGAATAGGTATACTCTTCTTTAATCCAATATTAAGATATCATTAACCATTCTTAATCTTGACTTAAAAAGGTCTTGTTCGTTATACTGTTTCTTTGCAGCAAAAATGACGAAATGACGTTTAAAAAGTTACTACTTTCTGCCACTTGGGCCTTAATCGGGCACTCATCAATCGCTCAAGTCGGATTCATAAAAGGACGAATTACTGATTTTTCCAATGGTGAAACCATACCCGGAGCAAAAATTATTGTCGATAGTATAAACAAAGGTTCAATGTCCGATTTAGATGGAGTATTTACAATTGCATTAAGACCAGGAACTTACAGCCTTGGAATTACCTATCCCTCCTATCGAACCCTAAAGGTCAAAGAAATTTTTGTGAATACGGGAGATACAACCATTTTAAACATCAAGCTCGAAAAAGAAGTAAAAGAAGTAAAATCTGTTACGGTTAAAGGTCAGGTGAACAGAGAATCAAATGTAAATCTGATTCAATTACAGAAAAATGCAGCTTCTACAATAGATGGGATTTCCTCAGAAACAATTAAAAAATCTCCCGATAGATCTGCTGGAGACGTGTTGAAACGTGTTAGTGGAGCAAGCGTACAAGATAATAAATTCGTTATCATTCGCGGGTTGAATGATCGATATAATACAGCAATGATAAATGGTTTACCATTACCATCAACCGAGGCTGATCGTAAGGCATTTTCTTTCGATATCTTTCCTTCATATATGCTTGACAATATGTTGATTTATAAAACATCTAGCCCAGATTTACCCGGAGATTTCGCAGGTGGAGTTATTCAAATAAACACAAAAGAAATTCCTGAAAAAGATTACTTCTCATTTACCCTTGGATCAGGATTAAATACTCAATCAACATTCAAAGAATTCGTCAATTACAACGGAAGCAAAAACGACTGGAGAGGTGCAGGTATCGCAGATCGTTCAATGCCTTCTGATATTCCCGCTACTGATGAGCTCAAAAAATTATTAAACAATTCCACTACGCGATTCCAATACAGTAATCTGTTTGCCAACGACTGGGAATTAACCAACAAAGCATCTTCTCCATTGAACCAATCCTATCAATTGGCATTTGCCAAATCCTTGAAACAAAAAGAAAATAGTTACGGCGTAACGGGTGGATTGAACTATAACTATACACGCCGATTTTTTGATGTAACACGCCGCGATTTCAATACGGATTCTTCTAGGCTGTTTGACTACAACGATAAAACGTATCGCGAAAATGTCATGCTCGGAGCAATGTTTAATTTCGTTGCAAAATTGGGTGATCATACCAAACTTTCATTTAAAAACATGTACAGCAATCAAAGCGAAGACGCAGTAATTATGCGTGATGGTCGCAATGTGGATGCTGATCAAATTATCGCTGCTACAGCTATACAATACACTAGTAACCAGTTGTTTTCTTCACAGTTATCCGGCGAACATTTGGTAACGAAACGCAAGATTAAAGCTCGTTGGGGATTGAATTACAGCAATACACAAACAATAGTACCTAATTTGAAACGCATGCTGTATTACAAAAACGGTACTCCTCAGGAAACTGCTGCTGATTCCATTTACACAGCATATGTGCCTTTTGGTGTACCATCACCGGACTTTGCTGGTCGCTTTTTCTCTGACCTAAACGAAAACTTATACTCCGCACTTGGAGAAATTAGCGTCCCATACAACATGTTGAACGAAACGAGTGTCCTAAAATTTGGCTATGCTGGTTCAATTAAAAACAGAACATTCGACGCACGCGTTTTTGGTTATGCAGTTAACAGTCCTGCTCAATTCAACTACAATTTACTTTACTTGCCTCAAAATGAAATCTTCGCTGAAGAAAACATTAAAGTTCAAGGGTTTAAACTAGGTGAAACAACCAATCCGTCAGATTCATACACAGCAGGATCATCGCTTCATGCGGGATATGTGATGACCGACCAAAAGTTCGGACAAAAACTACGTGCTGTTTATGGTTTACGTGTTGAACAATTCAATCAGCAACTCAACTCAAGCTCTTACGGCGGAGACACGTTAACAGTTGACAATTCGAACTTGAGCTATCTTCCATCCATAAACTTTACTTATTCACCTTTTAAACGTTCCAATTTCAGAATTGCTGCATCTAAAACAGTTGCTCGCCCAGATTTCCGCGAATTAGCTCCATTCTCTTTCTACGACTTCAACACGTCTTCAGCTGTAGTTGGAAATGATACATTGTTATCAACGGATATCATCAACCTTGACTTAAGGTACGAGTTTTTCGCAGGTAACGGTCAATTGCTCTCTACCTCAGTTTTCTACAAAGACTTTAACAACCCTATTGAAAATACAGTATTCTTTGGTGGATCTGGTTCACGAACATATACCTATCAAAACGTAACCGACGCGGTCGATTATGGAATTGAATTGGAATGGCGCACAAAGCTTGGCGGAATTGATTCATTACTAAACACATCACTTTTTGATCAGTTTACCTTCTTCACCAATTTGACCTATGTAAAATCCATCGTTGATTTGTCAAACGTTGCAACAGCCGTAACTGAAGAGGAAAAATTCCGACCAATGCAAGGACAATCACCGTACCTTATTAATTCAGGTTTAATGTACCAAAACGATGAGCTTGGATTGGGTGTAAACATCATGTTTAATCGAATCGGAAGACGAATTGCTTTTGTTGGAACAAATGGATACCAAGATATTTACGAGAATCCACGAAACGTTTTTGATATTCAACTGTCGAAACGCATTTTCAAAAAAGGTGAAATAAAATTCAACGCCAGTGATTTGTTTAATAATTACCACGTGTTTTATCAAGATTTCAATAGATCCGGTAGATACGAAGCAGAACAAGACAAGCAAATTACAGGCATTAAGTATGGTGTTAATCTATCGCTGTCGTTTGCCTATAAGTTTTAAGGTTACTACCTGAAATAGAATTAAAAGCCCAATGTTAACATTGGGCTTTTTTTGTTAATCGTTTCTTAAACTAAGAATAATTCATTCCTAACCTGGTCTCAAGTAAGTCATTTTACTTTTGTTTAAAAAAGGGTAAAGCTGCTTCCCTATTATTAGCGGTTAAAAAGCGATAATTACGATGAAAAAAAATGTACTATTAACAGCTGTGACAGTCTTTATAGCTATTGTTACGCAAGCTCAAATCACGATCACAAGTGATATCACGTCTAACACAAATTGGACGAATGACAACATCTACACGTTGAGTGGTGGATTTATTTACGTTACAAATAATGCTACTCTTACCATCGAACCAGGGACTATCGTTAAAGGTGACCAAGCAACTCTGGTAATTACGCGTGGTGCGAAAATCATTGCTGAAGGCACAGCAACACAACCTATTGTCTTTACTTCAGCTCGACCTGCAGGGCAGCAAAGAAGTCCTGGAGATTGGGGTGGAATTATCATTTGTGGTAAAGCACCTGTAAACGATCCTGCCGGTGAACGACTTGGTGAAGGTGGAATTGATCCTGTTAAAGGACTTTATGGTGGTACTGATGTAAATGACAACTCTGGTGTTTTAAAATACGTTCGTATTGAATACGCTGGTGTCGCATACCAACCAAACAATGAGACAAACTCACTTACTATGGGTGGAGTTGGCTTAGGGACAACTATAGATTATGTTCAAGTTAGCTATGGTGGTGATGACGGTTTCGAATGGTTCGGTGGAACAGTTAACTGTAAGCACCTTGTTGTCAATAAAACTGTAGATGATATGTTTGATACTGACTACGGATTTACTGGCCGAATTCAGTTTGCTGTTGGTGTTAGTGATTCACTCGTTGCTGATGTATCTGGATCAAATGGTTTTGAATCGGACAATGACGCAGGAGGAACTACAAACAGTCCGATTACTAAACCTATTTTCTCAAACGTAAGTATCTTCGGTCCACGCGCTACTTCATCTAGTACAGGATTCAATAGCAACTTCAAACGTGCATTACACCTAAGAAGAAGCTCTTCAACGTGTACATACAACTCTATTTTCGTCGGATTCCCTACAGGATTGAAAATTGACGGTACTACAACCGGTAATAACTGTACAAGCGGAACGCTTCAATTTAAAAACAACATCATCGCTGGATCAAGTCAACCACTTGATTCAACATCATTGACCTTTGGAATGAAAAATTGGTTCAATTCAAATGGCAACTCGATTTTAACTAATCCACAAGATGTACAATCCATTGCACCTTTTAGTTATACAGCACCTAATTTCTTATTGCAAGTAGGATCCCCTGCATCAACTGGAGCTGATTTCACTGCTCCAAATTTAAACAATCCCTTCTTTGAAACAACATCATACAGAGGAGCATTTGACGGCACCAACGATTGGACAGCATGCTGGACGAACTTCGATCCACAAAATGCTAACTATAACTCACCTAACTATGGATTATCCGCAAATGCCACCTTCAGTTCCACTGAAAAGATTGCGAAGTTCGTTAATACATCAGTCGGTGCAACCACCTATTCATGGAATTTCGGTGATAACACAACCTCCACAGATGTCGACCCAGAGCATACATTCGAGACTTCTGGTACTTATAAGGTTACACTCACTGCATCTAATGGATCATGTTCTGATTCTTACGACTTTGATGTCAAAATTAGTGTAACTGGTATTAATGAAATTAGCGGTTTTACTTCCATAAATCTTTACCCTAATCCAGCGACAGATCAAACTATTCTGAGTATCGAATCCTCCATTGCTCAGTCAGCAAAATTGGTATTAAACAACCAGCTAGGACAAATCGTAAAAGAATCCACGGTTTATTTAAATGATGGTGTAAACAAGTCGATTATCAATACTAATGAACTTAGGAATGGTTTGTACTTCGTAAATCTATATACAGAGAACGGAGCCATCACGCGTAAACTATTTATTAGAAAATAATTCATATCAAAGGCAGTGCAATAGCTTATTGCGCTGCCATTTTATAATCCAAATGGATACATTGAAAGGGCATACTATCTTACTCGTTGACGATGAACAGGATATACTGAACTTTCTTTCTTACAACTTGAAGAAGGAAGGATATAAAGTATTTACTGCCACAAATGGAGAAGAGGGTGTAAAGATGGTACAACAAATTCATCCTTCTTTGATCCTGATGGATATCATGATGCCGAAAATGGATGGTATCGAAGCATGTCAGGTGATCCGAAAAGATCTGAACATCACACAACCGATCATCGCATTCTTAACTTCAAGAGCGGAAGATTACTCGCAGATTGCGGGATTTGAAGCAGGAGCAGATGATTACATCACCAAACCCGTAAGACCAAGACTGTTGATTAGTAAAGTGGAGTCATTACTTAGAAGACTAACGCGTACCAACCTCGACCCTATTGAATCACCAACAACTTCGCTAAAGATCGATCGCGAAAAATTCATGGTTGAAATAAAAGGAAAAAGTATGCTGCTTCCGAAAAAAGAATTCGAATTACTTGAGTTACTTGCAAGCAGACCAGGAAAAGTGTATTCTAGAGAACAAATATTGACCATCGTTTGGGGAAATGATACCGTTGTAGGAGAACGCACCATCGATGTACATATCCGAAAATTAAGAGAAAAGCTTGGAGATGATTATATTCGCACTATAAAAGGTGTAGGATATACCTTCAGCGAATCGTGAAAAACATCAGACCCATTCACCTAGTAATTGGCGGCAGCGCCATCACATTTCTTTTAACCTTATTCATTACGTTCATTATCGATCTTCAGATAGTGAATTTTCCATTTTGGGTAATCATCGGTTTGCCCTTCGCTACCGGACTTATCTCCTTTGGCATCTTTTATTTCTTTATCCAGCGTTTTATTAATGATCGACTTAAAGTATTATATCGATCGATACGAAAAGGAAAAATCACCAAAGAGAACGATCTGGATTTTCGAATTACGGATGATGTCATCGCCAAAGCAGAAGAAGAAACTAAACTTTGGACAGAGGAACGCAATCAGGAAATTGAGCGCTTAAAGGAACAAGAGGAATTTCGTCGGGAATTTCTTGGAAACCTAGCGCATGAATTAAAGACACCCGTCTTTTCCATTCAGGGATATATTCTTACCCTTTTAGATGGTGGACTGGAAGACGAAACCGTCAATCGAAATTTTCTGGAAAGGGCCTCCAAATCGGCTGAACGTATGGCTAATATATTGGAAGATCTGGATGAAATAACCAAGCTGGAAGTTGATACGATCAAGATGCAAATCCGTGCATTTGATATAATCGAGCTCGTTAAAGAAGTATTTGACGCACTCGAATTAAGAGCAAAAGAACGAAGTATAAATCTTTCTTTAACCAAGGATTATAGTGTGCTATTCGTTGATGGAGACAGAACAAAGATCGGCCAGGTACTTACTAACCTGATGAATAACTCGATTTTCTACGGCAATGACGGTGGAAAAACGATCATACGCATTTATGTAGTTGACGATATTGTCACCGTCGAAGTTTCCGATGACGGACCTGGTATAGATGCAAAACATATTCCAAGATTATTCGAACGCTTTTACAGAGTAGAAAAGAGCCGTAACAGAAATGAAGGTGGATCAGGACTTGGACTCGCGATTTGCAGACATATTATTGAATCGCACGGGCAAACCATGTACGTTCGAAGTACTGTAGGAATCGGAAGTACCTTCGCCTTTAGTTTGGATAAAAGCAAGAATCAAACAGCAGGTTTATATTCTTCGAGGGGTGTTCAAATAAAATAGCGGATAATTCATTCGAAAACTACATATCTCTTATTTATTGCATTAATGATTCAAAATATAACGCGTAAAACGAGATAACTCAGTTCTAATATTATTTATTTGAAGAGTGAGTATTTTAAACAGACCTGCCTGAGACAACTACAAAATTAGACCATATCCACTATACCGACAAAGGAAAGGACTTATATGCATCCTGACATTCAATGGACAGTGAGGATCGCCATGGCTCACTCTACAGTTTACTAATGTTCTTACTTAAATAGTGGTCATACTGTGGAGTGGATAATACTTGAAGATTGGAGTTATATGAAGAGTCGATCTTGACGAATCGGATCTTTAGAGCATAAAAAAATCACGACCATTTTCATAATCGGGATCTTTATAAAAGTGGCATCGTCCCGATAGCTATCAGGATACTCTCCCATCCGCTGTGGCGGACAGTACCGTACTGCCTATTTGAGGAAATTTATTAAAAACAAGAAACCCTTACCAGAATACTGATAAGGGTTTA
>JBIITO010000098.1:0-8274 GCA_044340465.1 Crocinitomicaceae bacterium
GCAGCGTGATCATTTCATTCTGAATGGCACTCAGAATCTCGAAAGCAGCAAGGTATTTTGCATAGATCGTTTCTTCCAATTTCGGTGAGCTATTTGTGGTTAGCGCAGCTTTCAGTTCTTGCATGCGAGCCATCACATTGGGTTGCGCGGAAGAGAAACTGTTCGCCAGTTGAACGGCCTGCGTATTAAAGGCTAATGTGGCATCTTCTGCGGCTTTACGATTGCGTTTCAAACGCATGGATATGACCTCCTTGATCATTTTTTCGGTCGCATTCAGGTAGAACATTTCAAATAGATTCGAGAATAGCACCTGATCCGTATTTCCTGCATACATGAGGATCTGATCCTCGCGGAACTTGATCGGAAGTGGGTCGGAATCGTAGGCACGCATCTTCATCTGATCAGTATACCAGTCGGTTTGCATCAGAGAAAGGTTACACACTCGCACGTCTGTTCGTTTACCTTCTACTTCCTGCATATACCAAAGCGGGAAGGTATCGTTGTCACCATTCGTGAAGATGATTCCGTTCTTTCCACACGATTCCAGGTAATTCAATGCCAAATCGTCAGCCGAGGTCTTCAAGCTGCGATCATGGTCATCCCAACCCTGCATACCCATGATCAACGGCGCTGAAAGCCCAAGAATACCGGCTACGATCGCTCCCTGTATTTCCTTCTTCAAGACACTTCGCAGCAACATCATCAATCCGATCAAAGCAAGTGAAATTCCGGCGATGATCACCCATGACATTACATTTGGCATTCCTACTTCACTATTCGCATCCAACACTCCAAAGAGGAATAAACCTGCTCCGGCTACCATTAATGTTTTCATCAAATCTGCTTTCGAAAAACGCAAATAGGCGTCGTACAATGCATATACACCTATACCAATCCAAAACGCAAAGAAATAGAACGAACCAGCATACGCATAGTCACGCTCACGCGGTTCGATCGGCTTCTGATTCAAGTAAACTACGATAGCAAGACCTGTAAAGAGGAAGGCCAGGAACAAAACAAACGCATCCTTTGGAGCACGCCAAAAATGGAAGAGCATCCCGATCACCCCGAAGATCAAAGGCAGGAAGAAGAACGAATTATGTGCCGGATTCTGACTCGTAAAATACGGTGCCGCTTCTTCCTGATTTCCTAATCGGGCATTATCTACTGCACCAAAGCCAGAGATCCAATTGCCACGCATCGCGTCGCCATGTCCTTGAATGTCATTCTGTCGACCGACAAAATTCCACATAAAATAGCGCCAGTACATCCAATTGCATTGATAGCGAAAGAAATAGGTCATGTTTTCACCAAATGTAGGCAAGCGCATTCCATCCTTTCCTTGAGCCGTCACCGTACCGTCCTTTGCATCATAACCCGACCATTTCTTGTAACCATCAATATGTTGCGCCGATTGATCTGAGTACATTCGGGGAAAGAACGTGGTTTGCGCATAAGTTGGAACGGAATTTAATCGATCCTGGGCGTTCGATTCGAAATATTTTTCTTCGTAGGAGCCTGCATTCTCGGCAGCATATTTCTTCGCAGCTTCTTCATTTCTGAACGCTTTTAACACCTGTTCACCTTTCGTTACAACAAAACGACGCAGATAGAACGGTGAGCGGCTATCGTACATGGAAGGATCATTCTCCACAGAATTCCAGTATTGACCAAAAGCGAGTGGTGAAGTTCCATACTGCTCGCGCTTCAAGTATGCGTGTAAGGTAACCAGGTTCTCCGGATCGTTTTCATCGAGCGGCGTATTGGCATTGGAACGGATCACAATAACAGCGAACGAACCATAACCAATCAATAAGAGAATCAAACCCATCACTGAATTGTAAAGGATAGATCTATTGTTCTTGCGAGCAAAACGCAGTGCCCAAATACATCCTGCGACCAAAAGACCGAAGAAGAAAACTGTTCCTGAGAAGAAAGGCAGCCCCATTGAATTTACAAATGCCACCTCAAAAGCAGATGCAACAGAGATGGAACCGGGAATCACTCCTTCCTGAATAAATCCAAGAATGAACACAGACAACAAGCCAGTGATTAGAATCCCTTTCAGATCAGCGTTTTTCCAGTAACGGAAATAGATCATAAATCCAATGGCAGGAACCACAAGAATACCCAACAAGTGCACTCCAATAGCAAGTCCCAGGAGAAACATGATCAATAGTATCCAGCGGTTCGGTGCTACGTCCGGAGAAAGGGTGCCCTCCTGGATTTGCATCATTTCTTCATCCCATTTCAGGATTGCCCAGAAAATACCGGCCGTAAACAAAGACGCCATTGCATACACTTCACCTTCAACAGCAGAGAACCAGAATGAATCGGAGAATGTATATGCCAGAGAGCCAATAGCTGCCGAAACAAAAATGATTACCTGATCTGCACAGCTCAATTCTTTTTTATCCTTGAGGATCATCTTCTTGATTAACAGGGTAAGCGACCAAAACATGAAAAGAATAGTCAGTGAACTGGAGATCGCCGACAAACGGTTGATCCAAACCGCTACATTTTCCGGGTCTGCGAAGAAGGAGAACAATCTACCAAGCACCATAAACAAAGGTGCACCCGGAGGGTGACCAACCTCCAATTTATAAGCCGCCGTGATGTACTCGCCACAGTCCCACAAGCTAACGGTATCTTCAATCGTGATGAAATAAACAGCGGTTGCAATTAAAAAAACCAACCAACCCAGATAGGTATTCCACTTATTGTATGTCATTTTTAAAAATTTTGGTTGCCAAAAGTTCTGGACGAATTTTCGGAACGACGCGAATTTAAGGATAAAACGAAACCTATGTTCTTGAAGAAATGTGAATTATTGACAATTTCAGTATAAAAAGCTTTCTTGAAACGAAAAAAATCAACTATTTCTTTTCACAATTTGAAGCTTCAAAATATTTTTATTCTAAATTTGCCCTCGCAATTGACCCATGGTGTTAGCCTCCTGTACTCCGTTTCGGAGGTCAGACTGGCAACACCGAAGTCAAAATTGACCCATGGTGTAACTGGCAACACGTCTGATTTTGGTTCAGAAGAGTCTAGGTTCGAGCCCTAGTGGGTCAACAAGAGCAGAGCGAGAGTGAGAGCGGTTAGCGTCACTCTCGTTTTTTTTATTTCAATTTTTTCAAATGAGCGAGCAACGGACAGAATTGAGCAACCTGGGAGAGTTTGGATTGATCGAACACCTGACGAAAGATGTGGCCTTAACGCAAGTGAATTCCATCAAAGGTGTTGGCGATGACGCAGCGGTAATACGCATTTCGGATGAGGAATCGTTGCTGATCTCTACAGATATGCTGATCGAAGGAATCCATTTCAACCTGATGTACATGCCTTTAAAGCATTTGGGCTACAAGGCTGTAGCAGTGAATGTTAGCGACATCTGCGCAATGAATGGAAAAGCGGAACAAATTACGGTTTCACTCGCGGTTTCCAATCGTTTTCCGGTGGAAGCTTTGGAAGAATTGTACTCAGGGATCAAGGCTGCATGTGCAGTTTACGAGGTTGACCTCGTTGGAGGCGATACCACCTCATCCACCTCCGGACTGGTCATCAGTATTTCCGTACTTGGTCGCGGTAAGAACAGTGAAATAACCTATCGAAACGGTGCCAAAGAATTCGATCTTTTGGTAGTTACGGGTGATCTGGGAGCTGCCTACATGGGTTTGCAAGTACTCGAGCGTGAAAAAGAAGTGTTTACCGCCAATCCTGATATTCAACCCGACCTTGACGGACATGATTACATTATCGAACGGCAATTGAAACCTGATGCGCGGAAAGACATCATCGGATTTTTGAAAGAACTGGATGTCGTTCCAACCTCCATGATCGATATTTCGGACGGTCTCGCTTCGGAGATCCTGCACCTTTGCAAAGCGAGTAATGTTGGTTGCCACATCTACGATGAGAAACTACCAATTGATGCTAAAACCTCGATGACTGCCATTGATTTCAACCTCGATCCCGGAACGTGTGCCTTGAACGGTGGAGAAGATTACGAATTATTGTTTACGATCAGTCAGTCGGATTTTGATAAGATCAAAGGAAATCCGCATATGACGGTGATCGGCCACATGACCAACGCTCAGGACGGAATCTATTTCATTGACAAAAATGGCTCTGCAGTGGAACTAAAAGCGCAAGGTTGGAACCATTTCACGCTCTAATTCTTTCAGAATTCGGCACTACCCAACTCTTGTAGCTACGATACCAAGGTTTATTCTCGGAAAATCACTGCTTTTTCAACACCCTGAACCGATAGGTCACTAACGCAGGTATACCGATCAAAAAGCACACAGCAAGCAAATAGCCGCGCGCATTGAGGTAAAAATCTGTTACCCCCACCATATCCTCTTCTGGATAACCCAAACCGATAAAATAGGACAAGCTCAATGGTGCTTCTACTTGTACAGTAGCATCTCCCGAACCATAGACAACCACTCCCGGAAAAAGATTGATCGGAAGTGTGCAAAGAGGTAATGCAAGAAGTAGGAAAAGGAACAGAAAAAGTATAAGAGGATGAGTACGACGCATTCGTTTTGACTATACGCCAAATTTAGTCATAATATCTCCCAACCAAATGAGTTAACCAAATGAGTTGCTCCAGGTATCCACTATGGCTCCAGAAGCGTTCTCCAAATAGATCGTATAGATAAATAGTTGTATATATTGACCCCAGATGACATTAAAAAACGCCTATATTGATCCATGACTCTGGTGGTTTTTAGGCGATTTACGCTTACAAGGCTCATCATCGACTTGGAATTAATGCGCCTTTGCTTGCTCTAACCTAGAAACAGCTATTTAAAAGGATAGGTTGCTTTTATCAAACAAAAATAAAATCATCCAAATTCTCGTTACTTTCGTAAGAGAAAGAATGAATCTTTATTCGAACAAGCAGAAATGGAAGATCGCGTTGATCGCTATTACACTTCTTTTGGTGGGAGTTTCGCTATTCTTTTCCAATACCATTGTTTCGAAAGTTGGAAAACGTGAACGCGACCGTGTAGAACAATGGGCCGATGCCATTAAGAAAAAACTGGAATTGGTTAAATTAACCGATCGAACATTTACTAAACTGCGCGACAAGGAACAACGAGAAATGAGTCTGTGGATCGATGCTACGAAAGAGATATCGAAAGAAACACCGCTTGACCAAATTCCGGATTTTACCTTTCCGCTGAAAATAATTAAAGATAACAAGGATATTCCCGTCATTCTTTTCGATAGCGAACGAAATATCTCCGCCTACATTAACCTTGGCTTTGACACCAGTGATTTGCGCACCGCTCATCCCGAACTGAGTTCTCAGAAGATAAACGCACTTTTCGAGGATTCGCTTCGGTCTCTGGCAGCTGCTTGGCAAAAGATCAATCCTTCCTTTACAGTTGAGGTTTATCAGGGGCTCTTTATGACTTACGTTTATAATGACTCAAGAGAGATCATCCGCTTGGAAAAAGAGCGTGATTCTCTATTGACTTCCTTCAATAATGAACTCATTAATAATGCGAGTATGGTACCTGTATTATTGATCGATGGGGACAACAACCATATTATTGGTAGTAACCTCCCAGAAGAGAAACTGACTCCAAACAGGATCAAACAAACCATACAAGAACTTAAACTACAAAACGAACCACTACTGATTGATCTTCAGAACGGTGAAAAAAACATACTTTACTTCGATAACAGCGAGGAGCTAAAGCAATTACAGTATTTCCCCTATATCATATTCTTTATCATTGGATTATTCGTGCTTATCGCTTACCTGATCTTCAGTACCTTCCGTAAAGCTGAACAGAATCAGGTTTGGGCCGGGATGGCTAAAGAAACTGCTCATCAGCTTGGCACTCCCCTATCCTCTCTGATGGCTTGGATACAATTACTCGAAAGTCAGGGCACCGACCGTATGATCACATCCGAAATGCAGAAAGATGTGGATCGACTTGAAACCATCACTGACCGTTTTTCCAAGATCGGTTCAGGTGGAAAACTGGAAGAAAGAGACATTTGTCAAACGGTTCACCATGTGCTGGATTATTTGCGCCCTCGAATCTCAGATAAGGTTCAGATCCTGCGTTACTGTGATCAACAAATACCGGTACGGCACAACCCTTCGCTTATTGAATGGGTTATCGAGAACATCGTCAAGAATGCGGTGGATGCCATGGAAGGGAAAGGTCGTTTGAAGGTAAGCATTTCTGCAGCTCCGGAATGGGTACACATTGATATCAGTGATACGGGTAAAGGAATCTCTCCTAAACAGGTAAAAACAATTTTTCAGCCCGGATTTTCTACCAAACAGCGTGGCTGGGGACTAGGCTTATCTTTGGTAAAGCGCATCGTAAAAGAATATCACAAGGGAAAAGTGTTTGTCCTTTGTTCTGAAATCAATAAAGGTACTACGTTCAGGATCTCGCTGCCCTTGTAACCTCTTCAAGCAAACTGAATGTGGAATTCAGAAATATCATCCACTTGTTCCTGTTACTTTTGATGCTATGTTGTTCGAAGCATACCTGTTGCCATTTAAAGAAAGAACTGAGATAAGGTTTCTGAGGCCATTTTTTTAACTACAGCGATGCTCACACGTTCTTTTCGTATCTGCTTTGACTGCTTAAAACCAAATTATATACAGATGAAATTTTTTATTTTCTTGTTGATATGCGTGTCCTTTTCTGCTTTTGGACAAATCATTTTTGATAGAACGAAGCATGACTTTGGTCCGTTAATGAGTTACGATGATCGTTTTGTTGATTTTAAGCTGACGAATAAGGGGGCAAAGAAGGGGTTTGTTCTTCGAGTGGTCAAATCGAGTGAGGTAGTGTACCTGGCGCGATCCAACAGTATGGAAATAGACAGTTCGATCTACCTGCGTTTTCAGGTCAATCCGCGCTCAAAAGGACGATTCTCATACGAAATTGAGGTGTTCACGAGTGATCGTCAGGAACCAGTGAAGCTAAAACTGACCGGTGAGCTGAAAGAAGAGCCGCCCTCTTCGGGATTTTTAACGGCATGTCCCGATTTTACAGCTCGACCGGGTGGTAGAGCTTATCATTTTGATCTTACAGTTGTGACGATTGATAAAGAAACACGCAAGGAACTCGAGCAAACCGAAGTAACCTTACTTCAAAATGGCGTACCTCAATGGACAACAGCTACCGATAAATCGGGCTCGATTAGAAAAGACGCTACATTGGGCTTCATTTATCTATATGCTTCACATGCCGGTTATAAACCAGTGGAAATGGGTGCCTATGTGAATTTTCAGCGAAACAAGGTCTTGCTTGAACTTGCAAGTATACCCAACGAGTTGATCGCAAAAGATACGTTAGCAAATCCCTCGGAATGGCGTTCGGAATCGGATTCATCTATTTCAGTGGTGCCCTACGATCCGGCCGCCAAATCCGATACGAGTTCCTTTTCGGAAAGTATGTACAAGCCGCTTAATGTTGTTTTTGTGCTGGATGTGTCGGCATCGATGAATCAGGGAGACAAGATCGAATTGATGAAGTTCAGTTTACTTCAACTGACAGGTCTTTTGCGGCCGTGTGACCATATGGGTATAGTGACTTATTCCGATTTTGCCAATGTACTTGTGCCACCTTCTACCGGAGCAAGCAGGTCTGAATTACAAACACAAATTGGTGCACTGAAGGCGTCTGGCTTAACGGCAGGTGGTACAGGTATCAAAATGGGTTATAAGGAAGTATTGAAGAATCTTAAAGCAGATCAATTGAACACTGTTATTGTGGTGACGGATGGGGCCTTCAATAAAGATTCAGAGAATTACGTGAAAACCATCAAGAAATACCGTAAAAAGGGAATCGAATTGGATATCGTTGGTATCAAAATGAAAAAAACGGATCAGGTTAAGATGGAGGAAGTTTGCTCTCTTGGTGGTGGTCAACTTATTACTATTGATTCTTTGTCGGATGCTAAAACTAACTTGATCTCTCAAATTCGGATGAGGACTTTTTTAAAGGAATAAGTGAGCGAGGAGGTTTTCAGAGGGAGAATGAGAAGGAGAAGGAGGATTTTTGCCCGCCGTCAGACCGGGTGTTTATGAACGAAGTGAAGAAAAGTATCGAGGAATGCGGCGGAAGCAGAGGGAGAATGAGAATGAGAAGGAGGATTTTTGCCCGCCGTCAGACCGGGTGTTTATGAACGAAGTGAAGAAATGTATCGAGGACTGCGGCGGAAGCAGAGGGAGAATGAGAGTGAGACTGAGGATTTTTGCCCGCCGTCAGACCGGGTCTTTCTGAA
>JBIITO010000099.1:0-8082 GCA_044340465.1 Crocinitomicaceae bacterium
TTAATCCCTTTTCCCAGCCATAGAAATGCATAGACGTCAGTTTACCGAAGTTCGCATTTTCCATGAAGATATTTAAGGACTGTGACTGACAAATATATGCTCCACGGTCAGCTGCCTGATCAATGATCGCTTTTTGCGAAATTTCCCAGGCAGTTTTGTAAAGATCTTTTAAATGCTGGGGGATCTCATTGATGTTCTGGATCGATCCGTTTGCTGCCATAATCTTCTGACGCATGTCCTTGTTCCAGATCCCTTCTTTCACCAAGTCCTTAAGTAAATGTTTGTTTACAATGATAAATTCACCTGAAAGTACACGACGTGTATAGATGTTTGACGTGTAAGGTTCAAAACATTCATTGTTTCCAAGGATCTGAGCTGTAGAAGCTGTTGGCATTGGCGCAAGCAATAGTGAATTGCGCACTCCATGTCGTTTCACCTCATCCTTCAACACATTCCATTCCCAACGATCCGTAGGTGTTACTCCCCACATGTCGAACTGGAATTGTCCTTTAGAAACTGGTGATCCTGCAAATGTTTCGTAAGGCCCGTCTATCTTTGCGAGATCTTTAGAAGCAGTCATAGCGGCATAATAGATCGTTTCAAAAACTTCTCTGTTCAATGCGCGGGCTTCGGAAGATTCAAAGGGATAACCGAGCATGATGAACGCATCAGCCAATCCTTGTACACCCAAACCAATAGGACGGTGACGTAAATTGGAGTTCTTCGCTTCTTCAATCGGATAGTAATTCTCATCGATGATTCGGTTCAAATTAATTGTTGCCTGATAGGTAACTTCGAACAATTTATTGTGGTCGAACTCACCTTCGTCGGTTACAAATTTCGGTAATGCAAGTGAAGCCAGGTTACAAACTGCCACCTCATCCGGAGCGGTGTACTCAATAATTTCTGTACACAAGTTGGAGGACTTGATCGTACCCAAGTTTTGTTGATTTGATTTAGCGTTCGCCGCATCCTTGTACAACATATAAGGTGTTCCTGTTTCGATCTGAGATTCAAGGATCTTAAACCAAAGGTCTTGCGCCTTAATCGTTTTTCTTCCTTTACCTTCTTGCTCGTATTTTGTATACAACTCTTCGAAGGCAGCACTATGTGTATCAGAAAGTCCCGGACACTCATGCGGACACATCAAGGTCCAATCGCCATTCTCTTTTACACGCTTCATGAACAGATCCGGAATCCAAAGTGCATAAAACAAATCTCTTGCTCTCGCCTCTTCCTTACCATGGTTCTTTTTCAGATCCAAAAAGTCGAACACATCCGCATGCCATGGCTCAATATACATCGCAAATGAACCTTTGCGTTTTCCACCACCCTGATCTACATAACGAGCTGTGTCATTGAATACACGCAACATTGGGACAATTCCGTTCGATGTGCCATTCGTTCCTTTGATATAGGATCCGGTTGCACGGATATCATGAATAGAAAGTCCGATACCACCTGCTGATTGAGAGATTTGTGCACAAGACTTCAACGTATCATAAATCCCGCTGATACTGTCTTCCTTCATGGTCAACAAGAAGCAAGAAGACATCTGAGGTTTCGGTGTGCCAGAATTGAAAAGTGTTGGTGTTGCATGAGTAAACCACCCTTCTGACATTAAATTATATGTCTTGACAGCAGATTGGATATCATTCTTGTGAATACCAACAGCTACACGCATTAACATCTGCTGTGGACGCTCAGCGATCAAACCGTTCAACTTCATCAAGTAAGAACGTGTCAAGGTTTTAAATCCAAAATAATCATAACGGAAATCGCGATCATAGATGATACTAGAATCAAGTACGTCTTTATTATTCATAACCACTTGATAAACATCCTCTGCTATCAACGATGCATTCTCATTGGTTTTAGGATCCACATATGTATACATGTCGTGAATCACTTCAGAGAAGGTCTTTTTCGTTTCCTTGTGAAGATTAGACACCGCGATACGCGAAGCTAGCAGTGCATAATCCGGATGATCTATCGTTTTTGCTGCCGCCACTTCAGCCGCCAAATTATCCAAGTCCGTGGTTGAAACCCCATCATAAATACCCTCGATTACTTTCATAGCCACCGCCTCAGGGGAAACCAGTGGGTCAAGACCATAACACATCTTAACGATGCGTGCGGTGATCTTATCAAATTTTACCGCTTCTTTTCTTCCGTCTCTTTTAACAACGTACATCTTGTTTCTTCGTTTTGATAGTTAGTAATAGGTTTATTAAAATTCCTCGTCTGTAGTAAATGTCAGGTTTTCCTTACCTCCTGCCAACACTCCAGCTTTCTGGTACTCGCCGACACGTTTTTCAAAAAAGTTAGTTTTCCCTTCGATAGAAATCATATCCATGAAGTCGAACGGATTCGTCACATTATAGAGCTTCTCGTTACCCAATTCAACAAGTAAGCGGTCGGCAACGAATTCGATGTATTGGGCCATCAACTCGCTATTCATTCCAATCAATTTCACAGGCAATGCCTCAAGAATGAATTCTTTTTCGATCTCTACTGCTTCTGCAATGATGTCGCGCACCTGATCTTTCGAAAGCTTGTTCACCAAATGCTTATTGTAAAGCAAACATGCAAAATCACAGTGCAAACCTTCATCGCGCGAAATCAATTCATTAGAAAATGAAAGTCCGGGCATCAATCCTCTTTTCTTCAGCCAATAGATCGAGCAGAAAGAACCGGAAAAGAAAATTCCTTCCACTGCTGCAAATGCCACCAAACGCTCAGCAAACGAACCTTTTTCAATCCATCGCAACGCCCAATCGGCCTTCCTGCGCACACAATCAAGGGTGTCAATCGCATTAAACAAGTGATTCTTCTCTGCTGTATCTTTAATGTAAGTATCGATCAAGAGCGAATACGTTTCAGAATGGATGTTCTCAATAGTAACCTGGAATCCATAAAAGAATTTCGCTTCAGTATACTGAACTTCAGATAAGAAATTCTCTGCCAGGTTTTCGTTCACAATGCCATCTGATGCGGCAAAAAAGGCAAGCACATGTTTAATAAAGTGGCGCTCATCATCATTCAATTTGTTCTCCCAGTCAATCAGGTCCGGAGACAGGTCGATCTCTTCTGCTGTCCAGAAACTTGCCTCTGCCTTCTTGTAGAAAGACCAGATATCATCATGCTGTATAGGGAACAGAACGAATCTACTTTTATTTTCTTCTAAAATCGGTTCTACATTTGCCATTTTTTCTTGCGTTAAGTGCGTATCATTTCTAGACGGCTATCTTGCATAGCCGCGGGTTTTATTTCATAAAGTTTTTGTTTCCTCTTGTTGAAATCGGGGGGAGTAATCCTTGTGATCTCCGTTGTTGAGGCTTACAAAATTTGTCAAAAAACTTTCCCTGCGCAATTAAAGAAATTCACAATCATTTAATGTTTTCAACATGGATGATCGGTATCCCTTTAAATACAAATCAAAGCGACTTTTTCAACACACACCTGAAAGATATTCACAGATGATTAAGTGGGATTTGTCGATTTTTTTTGTGCATTCGGCAAACCTTTGAAACAAAAGTAGTTTGACTTGCCGAAACATAAAGTTACCTTAAACTTGTAGGAATATCAAGTTTAATTTTCGTTATTTTAAACATCTATATGTGAATTGAAGAGTTATGATGAACGGGCGTGAGGTTTCCAGTGTTTTTCGACTAATTTTTTGGGATAAACCCAAGCGTGATTTCCTTCATTTACTTTTCCCTTCACGATGTATCCTTTGTTCGGAAGAATCGTCTTCGGACGACCCCATCTGTTCTTTCTGCAGATCAGAACTTCAGTATACACGATTTGAGGAATACACGGAACCCACGGAACTTGATAAACTTTTTTGGGGAAGAGTTTCGGTTCACGGCACATTCGCATTACTTTACTTCCATCAAAACTCCTCCACAAAAAAGATATTACATGCACTGAAATACGGGAACAAACCCGAGACTGGTCGTATGCTTGGGAAAGAGATCGGAGAAAAGATCAAAAAAATAGATTTATTCAAAGACTTAGATGCTCTTGTACCCGTTCCTATTCATCCAAAAAAACGTTTCGTCAGAGGATACAATCAAAGTGAAGAACTGGCCACAGGCATCTCACAGTTTACAGAAATTCCAATAGACAATAAGTTCATCGGAAAATTGACACATACCGGTAGTCAAACCAAACAGGGACGGTTTTCCCGATGGGACAATGTATCCGAAAACTTTAAACTCCGTAAGACCGGAAAAAAATATAAGCATATCCTAATCGTAGATGATGTTATCACGACAGGCGCCACGCTGGAAGCAATGATTCGGAGTATTGCAAAAGAACACCCCAAACTGAGCGTAAGTATTGTTAGTTTAGCACTCACAAAATGAGTTGTCAAAAGCATTATCTTATTGTTGGTGCCGGATTAGCCGGAATCAGTCTGGGGTGGCATCTTCGGAAAAGAGGCTGTCGAATAACCCTCATCGATGATGGACAGAATAAAAGTTCCATTATTGCAGCTGGAATGATCAATCCATTGGTATTCCGACGCATGACGAAATCATGGCGGGCAGATGAGTTTATACCTTATACACGATCCTTTTACAAAGAGTTGGAAATTGCTTTTTCTATCCCCTTTTATCACAACGTAATTATACGTCGGATTTTTTCATCTACTCAGGAAAGAGGATTTTGGGAGGAAAAACAATACCATACCGATTACAGCGAATACATGGCCCCCATACGTTCCGAAGATGATCAATTCAACAAAGGCCACAATCCCTTCGGAACGGGCAGGGTAAAAGGTGCTTCGTACGTGGAAACACAATTATTCATCGAAAGTGCTCGAGCCTTTTTCAATAATAAGGGTGAACTCATTTGTGATACGTTCGATCATTCCTTCTTGGATCTGGAAAAACTTTGTTATAAAGGAATTAGATATGAAGGCATAATCTTTTGTGAAGGGTTTTCATCATTTCGTAATCCCTTGTTTAAAGATCTTCCCGTTCAGCAAACCAAAGGTGAAACGATGACTATCCACTGTCCGGAACTGCAATCAATCGAATCGCTTAATCGAAAGTGCTTCATTTTGCCTTTAGGAAAAGATCAATATCGTGTTGGGGCAACTTATGTTTGGAATACACCAACGAATGAGATCACTGATAAAGGTAAAGAAGAGCTCTGCGAAAAATTCAGAGTGATCAGCGACCATGCGTTTTACATAAAAGATCAAAAGGCAGGAATTCGCCCAACCACTCCCGACAGAAGACCCATCATGGGACAACATCCGAATCATAAAGGGATATATATCTTCAATGGTTTGGGAACTAAGGGATATATGAGTGCCCCTCTTTTAGCGCTTGAGTACAGCGAATACTTACTTAATAACGTTCCACTATCAAAAGAGGTGCTCCTGACGCGTTTTAAAAAACGTTAAGGCGATTGATCAGCACCATTCATTTTGTATTTTTGTAGCAACCAAACAATACATGTTATGTACCCACCAGAATTAGTACAACCAATGAAAGCTGATCTCACAAATGTGGGATTTCACCAACTATCAACGCCTGAGCAAGTGGACCAGATGATCGAACAATCCAACGGAACACTACTTATGGTCGTAAATTCAGTTTGCGGCTGTGCAGCAGGAAATATGAGGCCGGGAGTTAAGTTATCCCTGAACAGCACTAAAAAACCTGAAAACTTAGCAACGGTATTCGCGGGTGTAGATGCTGAGGCAACAGCTCAAGCCAGAAAGTATTTTCTTCCTTATCCTCCTTCCTCTCCCTCGATTGCACTATTCAAGGATGGAAAACTAGTTCATTTCTTGGAACGGCACCACATTGAAGGAGGAACAGCACAAATGATCGCTGAAAATCTAACAGAAGCTTACAACGAATTTTGTTGATCGAACGCATCCCTCGGGATGCGTTTTTCAATTCTCTCCTCCCCGAAGCAAACTAACGTGACCTACAAATTCCTCGATTTCATTATCGTACGTATGACCCACCCTAAGTTTCCATGTGTAAACTCCATCTTGACATTTGTTTCCGTGGTAGAAACCGTCCCAACCTTCACCGACAATATCTGATTCAAAGATTAGTTCTCCCCATCGGTTAAAGATCAAAAATTCATACCCTGTATCACTAAATGCCCCAGAGATGACAGGATAAAACGTATTATTGAATCCATCCTCATCAGGTGTAAATGCATTTGGAACGTATACCAGTACCACAGGTATCATTCTAATCGTTCTGTTCGTCGAATCAATACAGCCAAATTCAGATACGGTATATAATACTACCTCAAAGGTATTTAACTGTTCAGGATTATCTGGAATAAATTCATGGTACACGTTAACAGTGGTGTCATAATAGGAAACATCACTGTAGTACCAAAAATATGAAGTTGCTCCAATGGATGTATTGATCATGTTGGTTCCAGGCACAACGTTGGTGACCTCATATTTCTCTGCATAAAAAGAAGCAACGGGATTAGGCTGGACACAAACGAAATTGGACGAAACAACGGAACCCATACATCCCTCCGGACTTAACGTGGTAAGTTGAGCCGCCAGACATCCAACCTTATCCAAGGAAATAGTAAAAGGATCGCACTCATTGAACTGACGTCCATCTGAAAATGTCCAAGAACAATAATTCCAATTACCTGGAACTGCATCTACAAGAACACTTGACCCCAAACAACCTTGAACTGATGAAGGCAAAACGGGTTTAGGCGTTGGATTAGCGTTGAGCGAAATAGTATTGCGTCCAGTGCAGCCATTAAGGTCGGTTGCTGTCACAGTATATGTTCCGGCCGACAATCCATTAGCAAAAGGTTCATTCTGAACAGGACTGGTGTTCCAGGAATAAGTGTAGCCAGGCACACCTCCTGCTGCCGCTGCTGAAACCGACCCATCCGAATTATATTCGCAACTTACAGCCGCTCCAAAGTAATAACTCAAAATTTTAGATTCAACTGTTACCGGAGTAGGTTCTGAAACCGTTATGGTTCGACTAAACGTGCAACCATTTAAGTCTGTTGCGACCCAGTTATATTGACCTGCCGGCACATCTTTCTGCTCTGTTCCCGAGCCGATTAGAGTTGCATTATCATTATACCATGAATAAACGTAACCTGGAACTCCACCGTTTATATTAGCTCCTATAGCTCCATCCGAAGCACTGTAACAACTTATATCCTGTCCATTAAAATCTGATGTTATAAATACATTGCCAACAAGAGGGGTAGGTTGATTGAGCGAAATCAAGGTGTCTATGTTGCAATCGTTAATATCGAATATCACTACGGAATATGTTCCTGCCGAAAGTACTGATGGATCTTCGATTTCGGAAAAAACCCTGCCCGTGCTATCTGTCCAGGTATAAAAATATCCTGGGGTTCCTCCCTTTATCGTAACATCAATCGCTCCGTCAGAAAAGTTAAAACAAGAGATGTCGTATCCATTGTAATTATTGGATGAGGCAATGTCGACTTCCAGGGGTGGAGGCTCTGTAATTGTTATTACTGATGTATCCAAACAATTAAATCTATCTTCAACGATCACTTCATAATCCCCTGGTCCAAGATTACTTAAATCTTGATTTAAACCCAATTGGGCACCTGTCTTATCCCTCCAACGATACGTGAAATTCGGTGCCCCTCCAATTACCTCAGCAGAAACAATGCCATCTGCTGCCAGATAACATGAAATGTCCCGACCGTTGTAATCACTGGAAACCAAAGCCGTTACTTCAAGTGGTTCTGACTTGATCAATAGTGTGTCAAGTGTGTTCTGACAGCCATTTTTATCTATTACTGTCACTCCATATGAGCCGGCAGCGAGGCCATTTATATCCTCCACCTTTTCACCGGTTGACCAGCTAATTTGATATTCAGGACTCCCTCCGGTAATATTCAGATCAATAGATCCATTATCAATACAATCGGCAACGTTAAAACCTCCTAAATCAGGCACCAATATTGATAGTTCTAAAATAGTTGGTTCGATAAGCGTAATACTCGTATCGATCTTACAGCCATTCTTATCCATAACTGTCACATTATATTTTCCTGCTGTTAAATCTCTCGGACTTGCAA